>NZ_JAJEPW010000009.1:0-77814 GCF_020687045.1 Brotocaccenecus cirricatena | reverse complement strand
CTGATGCCGGAAAAGCTGGCGATGCCTAAGTCCGGGCGGCTGGATGTGCGGGATGAGCTCGGTTTTCTCGATGAAGGCAATATGACGCTCCGCGAGTTCTGCGAGGCTCATCAGCTTTCGTATCCCGCGGAGAACATGAAATTTCATATCCGACCTGCCCGCCCGGAGGAGGCGGGCTTATTTTATACCCCGCACCCCGATGAAGATAAGCGGCTGGGTACCGTTGGACATGTCCGTATGGACTTCGGGCGCAGCGGCAACGAGTTTTGGCATACCTGGTGGCCCCGTGGCCCGGAGGAGCTGAACAGCCCCGCGTTCAAGGCAGAGCTGCAGGAGGTCGTGGACACGCTGCGGGAGAGTGTGCTGAAAAACCGCTTCGCCATGGAGCGTTTCTGCTATGAACACGGCGGGAAAATCAGCGGCGGCTGGACACAGAACTACGGCTACATCGTGGAAACCGAGCATTACCGCTACTGCCTGCGCTGTAATCCGTCTCCGGGCGATTATAACTGCTACTGTACGGCCTATGATCTGACCGTCCAGTGGCAGAACATGGCGCGGGAAGAAGCATCCCGCATGGAAATGGGCGGCATGGCATGAGTTGGAACGGAGCTCGTGCCAGAGGGCCTCCCGTTTTCTATGGCAGCTGCGCAGATTCCCGTTGACTTGTGGGCGATCCTGTGGTAGTTGTGTTGTGTACCAACACAGGACGGAAAAGAAAAATAAAAACTGGAGGTACAAAATGAAAAAACTGCAAATCATGGCGGGTATGCTGAGCGTGCTTCTCCTCGCAGGCTGCGGCGGAGCCGGAGCATCTGCGAAAACGACAGAAGGAGATCCGCCGCAAGTGGCATCTGCCGCCGCTTCCGGGACCACAGCGGCGCAAAATGGAAACGAAAACCCTTCGGAGGTCGTAACACAAGATGAGGCAGAACGCCCCGGCCCTGTCGATGCGGAGCCGTCGGGAGAAAAGAAAACCAATTCCTCTGCCGGAGAAGCGAAGCCTGCGGCGGAAGTTCCTCCGGTGCAAGTGCTGCCTGCCGAGACTGTGCCGCCTGAAACTCCGCCCACAGGATCCGCCCCCTCTGAACCCGTGACGGATGAGGCAGCTCCACAGCCGGAGGAGAAAGCCTTTGCCATGGACTACTGGCTGGCCTACGCCAAGGACTATGCCGTGAGCATCGGGCTGGTGCTGGATCCTGCGGCAGCCGGCACATGGGACACGCCCATCCGGTGCAGCAGCAAGACGGAAGATGTTTTGGCCGCCTATATCCGGGATGATCTGACGTACTATAAGGATCAGGAAGGCTGCACCGCCGTCTGGATCTGGGCAGAACAGATCGGAGACGGGCAGTATGAGCTGTTCATCGGACGCGGATAACGGCAGCCATATTAGAGGAAAGGCTCTCATTGAGAGCCTTTTTCTTATGTAAAAATTTACGAGAATGGGAGGCCTATTTTGAAACGAATCATCAAGTGCGGGACGGCTTTTCTGCTGGCGTTGGTACTGTGCCTGTGCCTGCTGCCTACCACAGCCCTCGCCGCATCCAAACAGGTGTACATCTGGAATTTCCCGCTGTCAGATGACACCTTGAAATCCGACGGTAACTGGGGCCACGGCGTGCTGAATCTGCGCTTTGGCTACCGGGTATCGGCCACAAGCTACACGCAGTTCCGTTGTCTGGATTCCTGGCAGGGAGAGGTGGCCTACTGCATCGAACCCGGCGCACCGCAGAAAAACTACGATTCCCTCACAGACCACGACGATACATGGTGGGATCACCTGACTTTGTCGGACGGGCATCCCCTTACGCCCCGCGAAGTGCAGCGGCTGATTGGCCGTATCATGAGCTACGGCTACCACGGGACCATTGGCGGCGGCTGGTGGGCAGATGTAGAGAGCACGGCGGAGAAGATGGCCTGGGCCTATGCCACGCAGGTCCTCATTTGGGAGGTAGTGGCAGGCGAACGGGACAGCAGCTTCCGCCATATTGATGTGAAGTCTATGGGCTATAACGAGGCCTTGGAGCGGGTGGATGCCACCCATCCCCTGCGGGGCAAGATCCTCAGCTACTATGATTCCATTGTAGATTCTGTGCAGACCCACAGCAAACGTCCCAGCTTCTGCACTTCTACCGCCACCGATGCAGAGACGCTGGAGCTGACTTGGGACGGAAGCAAGTTTACCGGCAGCGTCACCGACACCAACGGGATGCTGGGAAAGTACAGCTTCAGCTGTGAGGATGCCGATCTGACTTTCAGCAAGAACGGAGATGTGCTGACGGTTTCTACGGAAAAGCCTATTTCGGATGCCGTTACCATCACAGCCGCCAAAGAGGGCACTACCAGCGCCGGTATGGTGGTGTGGGGCGATGGCGTGTGGGGCGAACCTACCGGTATTCAGGATGTGGTTACCTACTCTGCCAGCGTCCGGGACCCGGTAACGGCGTATTTGAAGATCAAGACCGCTGCCATCCCCGGCAGGATCACGGTGAAGAAGGTGGACGCCGCCGGTGATCCTCTGTCCGGGATCCGATTCCTGCTGGAATCCTCTGCGGATCAGGTGAACTGGCAGGAGGTGAGCGCGGCGGAAACGGATGCAAGCGGCTCGGTTTGCTGGGAAAATCTGACAGCAGACGGCAGTACCTACTACCGGGTGACGGAGGTGCAGGCGGCGGAGGGAATGACGCTGCTGACGGAGCCTCTGTTCGTGGGAACGCTGGACGCAAGCGACCGGGACATCACCATTACCGCCTGCAACAACGCGGGCTTTGCGCTGCCCTTTACGGGCGGCGCAGGCTTCACAATTTATATTCTGTTTGCGGCACTCATGCTCGGCATGGGTGTTTATTTTTGCAAAAAATCTTACATGAAAAAGGAGAACTGAACCATGAAGAAAACGAAACGACTTTGGGCGCTGCTTCTGGCCATGGTCATGGCCTTGGGGCTTATCAGCACAGCGTTCGCAGCGCCGACCATTGACTCCGGACGGAAAGCGTCCCTTTCCCTTTATAAGTACGACATCACGGCGGCCAGCGAGGACGGGGCGTGGAATACGGCGTCCTATGTCAGCACCGGTGTGCAGGACGATGCCGTTACCGACAAGCTGGCGCAGTACGCTATTCAGGGCGTGGAGTTCACCTATCTGCGGGTAGCTGACATCGCCATGAACAATGAACTGGTGGACGGGCAGCGTCAAGTAGGTGTGCTGTACGGCTTTGCCGAGGATACCGTGCTCCAGGCCATCGGCCTGACCGCCGCAGATGCACACAAGAGCGAAAACGGCACCCGCTACTATACCGCCGACAAGCTGAACAAGGCCATGAGCGATGCACTGGCCGCCAACGCCACCACCGTCAAAAATGCGCTGGAAGCTGCTGCCCGAAATGGCGGCAAGGCCATGCCCGAGACGGATGAAAACGGACATAGCAAGGTCAGCGGTCTGGAGCAGGGGTTGTATCTGGCGGTGGAGACCCGTGTGCCGGAGAATGTCACCAGCACCTGCAACCCATTCTTCGTGTCTCTGCCCATGACCACTATCGACGGCAAAGACTGGAACTATGATGTGACCGTGTACCCCAAGAACCAAACCGGCAGCCCGGACCTTGAAAAGACCGTCCGGGAGGACAAGAACAGCACCGGCAAGAATACCGGCAGCCTGACCGACATTGCGGATGGCTATGCACACACCGCCACCGCCTCCGTGGGCGATGTGGTGGACTATCAGATCATCAGCACACTGCCCACCATCACCTCCAAGGCTACCAGCCTCACTATCTATACCTTTGTGGACACGATGAGCGAGGGCATTCGCTACAACAGAAGCGATGTGATCATTGAGTTCTTCCGGGATGCCGGATGCACAGATCAGATTACGGCTTGGAACGAGGATTCCGGCAAGTTTGCCGTCAGCTATGATGACGCTGGCAACACCATGACCATTGGTATGACAGAGACCGGGCTGGCGGACATCAACGAATCTGAGAGCGTTTACACGGGCAGCGTGAAGCGTGGATACAGCGACTGCACCATGCGGATCACCTATGCCGCTACCCTTACCGCTGACGCACAGCTGGGTGATACCGACAACCCCAACGAGGTGGTGCTGACCTGGAAGCGCACCAATACAGGCTACTTTGATATGCTCCAGGACTGCTGCCATGTGTATACCTACGGTGTGGATGTGCTGAAGCAGTTTTCGGACGGCAAGGGTGACCTGGCCAATGTTCATTTCCTGCTGCACAACGACACGGACGGCTATTTTGTGACGGCGGAGCTGGTGGACGGCGTGTACCATGTCACCGGCCACGAGGTGAAGGAGAGCAAGGCCACGGCGTTCGTGCCCAACGGGGAGGGGCACATCCGGGTCATGGGTCTGGAGGACGATACCTATACGATGACAGAGACCGCCACGGACAAGGGGTATGTGCTGCTGAAGGATGGTATTGAAATTGTTATTACCGCTGCGGAGGGCGAGAGCGCCTGCGAGACCTGTGGTGTGAAGCTCCTGACGGCCAGCGGCAGCGTCAACGGCGACGCGGTGGACATGGAGGACGGCAATGCCATCGTGCCGCTGACGGTCATCAACAACCCCGGCTTCGACCTGCCTAAGACAGGCGGTTACGGCACCTGGATGTTCACCGTGGGCGGCTGTATGCTGCTGGGCGTGGCGGCGTTTATTGTGGTCCGGGGCCGGAAGCACAACAGGAACGACCGGTGAAATGGCGACTGCTGGCGGTGGCCTGCGGCATTTTGGCGCTGGGGCTGCTGCTTTATCCGCTACTGTGTGAGCTGTTGAGTGAAAAGTATCATTCGGATGTGGAGGCGGTGTACACCGCCGCTATTGCGGGCACCGACGATACGGAACTGGCCGAGCAGCGTCGGGCGGCGGAGGCGTATAATGCCTTGCTGCGGGGCGAGGCGGCGGTCAGTACGGGAGGGGCTTCTGCTCCTCCCATGCTCTATGCGGGGCAGCTCACCGTGGGCGGGGCCATGTGTACTATCGACATCCCGAAGATCGGCGTGTATCTCCCGGTGCGGCACGGCACGGGGGCGGAAACGCTGGAACGGGCCGTGGGGCATGTGGTGGGCACTTCTCTGCCTGTGGGCGGGGCAGGCACCCATGCGGTGCTGTCGGCACACAGCGGGATGGCTTCGGCGAAGCTCTTTTCGGACATTGACCAGTTGGTGAAAGGCGATGTTTTCTATATCCATGTGCTGGGTGAGGTGCTGGCCTACGAGGTGGACCAGATCGCCACGGTACTGCCTTCGGACACATCGCTGCTGCAAATCAAGGACGGGCAAGACCTGGTGACGCTGGTGACTTGTACGCCCTTTGGGGTGAACACCCACCGGCTGCTGGTGCGGGGACATCGGGTGCCGTATGTGCCGGAGCTGGTGGTAGAAAATGGAAAAACTCCGAAGGCTGCGTCTTCGTGGACGCAGCACTATCTTACGGGCTTGGGCATCGGCCTTGGTGTGTTGGCTTCAATCGGCGGGATCTGCTTCTTTGCAAGGAGGCGACGCCGTGGGTAAAAAAGCTGCTTTGTTGGCGGTGGCGCTGGCCGTGGCGGGGCTTTGTATTCTGCTGCGGCCGGTGGTTTCCGGGCATAGGCTGCGAGCGGACATGAGCGCGGCGGCACAGAGCTTTTTGGAGGAGGCAAGACAGCCGTACCCCGAGTTGCTGGCGGACTTGCAGGGATATAACCAGCGCATTTATACGGAGCGGCAGGCGGGACTGGCCGATGCTGCGGCTTGTGAGGAGCCTGCTGTATTGCTGAGAGACTACGGCGTGGAGGACGAGATCATAGGCGTGCTGGAGATCCCTGCGCTGGAGCTGGTCATGCCGGTCTACTTGGGCGCGTCGGATTCGCACCTTGCCGCAGGGGCCGCCGTACTGGGGAATACTTCGGCGCCCATTGGCGGCATGAGTACCAACTGCGTCGTTGCCGGGCATAGAGGATGGTATGGCGCGGATTATTTTCGGCACATAGACCGCTTGCAGGCGGGCGATACCGTAACGATTACGAGTCTATGGGAAACACTCACCTATGCCGTGGTTGATATGAAGATCATCCAGCCGGACCAGGTGGACAAAATCAAAATCCAGCCGGGGCGTAACCTGCTGACGCTCATCACCTGCCACCCCTACGCCAGCGGCGGGCGGCAACGGCTGGTGGTGTATTGCGAAAGAAGGAAGTGATGCATTATAGAGCCTATTGGCAAGGCCACATTTGTCGGGGACGATGACATCCTCTATTACGATGCAGAGTCGTTTCTGGACTGTATCCGGGCGGAACTGCCCTATCGGGATACCACCGGGTTTCGCTACGAAGTCCTGACAGACGATCCTGCCGTCTGCAAGGCGGCAGATGATATTTTGCTGGATTTCTTCAGTGAGGATGATCCATATGCGCTATCTGAATACACACAGAAAATAGGAGGGATCTAAAAATGTTTACATCCGAGAAAATGGTGAAATTCCTGCGGGAAAAATACCCGCCCGGCACCCGCATTCGGCTGGTTTCCATGGAGGACCCCTATGCGCCGGTAGCACCCGGCACAGAGGGTACGCTCGTGTGCGTAGATGACGCCGGGCAATTTCAGATGAAATGGGACAACGGGCGGACTCTGGCCCTTATCCCCGGCGAGGACAGCTTCACTGTCCTGCCGCCCGAACGCAGCGTGCTGAAGCTGTATATGCCCCTCACCGCTGAGCTCTACGAGCCGGACGAGTGGGGCGATATGCCGGAGGAGGCGGAACGGCTCACCGGCGGCGAATTGGCATCGTATGAGGACAAGATCCGCAGCGCCTTATTCAAAAACCGCATGCAGGAGGAACAGGTCAGAGGCATCATGTACTGGTACAGAAAACCGGACAGCGTCAACGACAAGGTACATTCCGTTGTCTTCGATGTGGAGCAGCGGCACGGCAGGCTGTGGGGCGTGGCGGAGTGTCAGATCAGCGGCGAACTGTCGGCCGGAGAGCTGGCTGCGCTGAAGAAGTACATCTCCGGCCAAGCCTCGGACGGCTGGGGCGAGGGCTTCGAGCAGCAAGAGATCACACTGGATGGCGGCCGGGAGCTGTATGTGCACCTGTGGCAGGATGAGGACTGGAGCATCCGGACGGAGCAGGAGCAGTTTGAGCCTTATCGGGACAAGCTGCCTCAGCTGTGCTTTACCCTGCTGCCGGGTACGGGGCAGCTCATCTGCGTGAAGCGAGGGGAGAGCGGGTACTATCCCAGCGGCTGGTCTACGACGGATGCTCAGGAAAACCGCCGCATTGCAGACGAGCAGAACCGGAAGCTGGGTGTGACGCCCGCTCAGGAGGAGGCCATGAAGATCGGCAGCATGTGCGGCTGGGATGTCCCCGGCGCAGACCCGGATCACTGCATGGACATCGTGCAGCAGAGAGGAGGTATGGAGCTTGGGTAAAAAGGTATTTTCCATATATATGGGCAATCCGGATTGCAGTAATCACGCAGAGCTGGATCTGCCCGCTACGCCGTGGGAACTGATAGACGCACTGGATAAGCTGCGGCTGGAGGATGGGCGGGAATCCTATTGGCAGGTGGAGGACATTGGACGGTACGGATTTCTTGCCCCGCTCCTTGATGACAGTGACCTGTATCAGTTCAACGCCTTGGCGGAGCAGCTGAGCACATTCGACCATGTAGAAGCCATCGCTTTTGAGGGACTGGTGCAGATGGAGGTCGACAAGCTGTGCCAAACCAATGGCGGTGAACTGACCCTCCAGCGATTGCTGGATCTGGCATACAGTGTGGATGGCTGCCATGTGGTGCCGGAGGTCCGGGATGATGCGGCATTAGGCCGGTTCTATGTGGAGAACGATTTCCTGTCGGAACTGGAACAGGTGCCGGATAGTGTGCTGGAGCTGTTGGACTATGCCAAGATCGGCGAAAAAATGCGCAGGGACGAACACGGCGCTATGACCCCGAACGGCTATGTAGTACGGGAAGCCGAGCTGCGGCAGGCCCCGCCCAACTTGGGCAGGCCGCCCCGGAAGCCGCCGTATATGATCCATTTCCTCTGCGTCAGTGATGTCCGTGCTGTAAAGTTGTACCTGCCCGCAAAGCAGGCGGAGCTGGATGCCGTGCTGGATTGTCTGGAGGTGGATAGCTGGCAGGAGGTGCAGCTGGAGGAATGCGACACCGCCATGCCGGAGATGTGGGCCTTCGTAGATATGGCTCACACCAGCATGGAGCAGGTCAATCAATTTGCGCAGTGTCTCGAAATGCTGGATGCAAATGGGGAACTGGCGGCGTTCAAGGCAGTGGCCAGTCAGCTGGATATTTACAAGCTGGAGGATGCCATGGCGCTGACAGAGCACTTGAGTGAATACGCCTTCGAACCGAATATCCACTCGTTGGAGGATCGGGCACGGGAGGAACTTTCCCTTATGGCAGACGGGCCAGAGCTTGACCTGCTCATCCGGAATTTGAATCTCACCGCCTACGGCGCAGACCTGATGTATAGAGATAGGGGCATCCTCAGTGACTATGGCTATGTCCATCGTCCGGATGGACAGCCTATGCATCTGCCGCAGCAGGGCGTGGATATGACCATGCAGTAAACTGAATCAATAATGGGGCCGCTTTCCGAAAAGGGACAGCGGTCCCTCTTTTTGCGCCCTTTTCGGTGAGCGGCTTCAGGAAAGGAACACAAGAATGACGAAGGAGACCATCTCCCGGTATCTGGAGAACGGATGCAAGGGACATAAAAATGTGGTCAGCAGCCGGGAATTGGAGCGGGCGCTGGGCATCAGCGGAAACGAGCTTCGCAGGCACATCAACCGCCTGCGGCGAGGCACTGTGCCGATTGCAGCAGATCAGCGGGGGTATTACTATGCGGAGACGGCGGCAGAGGTCTATGCCACCATCCGAAGCCTTGAGAAAATGCGCAGCGGGTTAGACGCCGCCATCTCCGGACTGGAGCGGGCGCTGGAGAAATTCGGTGAGTAGGCAGATGACGAAGCTCATGCCGTGGGTAGGCGGCAAGGCCCAGCTCATGTGGGCCATCCAAATGCTGCTGCCTACCCACTACAAGACACTGGTGGATGTGTTTGGCGGCAGCGGCATTATCACCATGAATACTTCCGTTCCCAGCGGGTGTCTGCAGATCTACAACGACCTGAACCACGATTTATATAACCTGCTCTTCTGCGCCAAGGAGCGTCCGCTGGAGCTGGTCAGGGAGCTGGGCTTTCTCCCTATCAACGCCCACGATGAATTTGATGTATTGCAGCGTCAGCTGCAGGGCGAGGACTTCACCATGGAGTACATGGAACGGCAGTTGGATCTGACGGAGGTGTTTTTTGAACCACCCCATGGGGAGGTCGTGCGGCAGCTGCTTTTGGAGCGTGGCAGTTTAGGCAATGTGCGCCGTGCCGCAGCGTTCTATAAGCTGCAGCGCTACAGCTACAATGGCAGCGGAGACAGCTATGGCGTAGGCTCCTGCGATATACGGCGGTTTTTCCGGGATCTGTGGGAGTGCTCCCATCGGCTGAAGGATGCGGTACTGGAAAATAAGGATTTCGAGAGCATTATCACTGCCCGCAACGACCCGCAGACCGTGGTCTACTGTGACCCACCCTACTATGAGGCGGAATGCTATACGGTGGAGTTTCCACGCAGCGACCACCAGCGGCTCCACGATGTACTGGTAAAGCATACGGGCTTCGCTATGGTGTCCTATAACAACTGCCCATACATCCGGGAGCTGTACGATGATTTCTTCATTTACGAGGTGGAGCGCCCCAACAGCCAGTCCAAGAAGAAAAACAACAAGTACCATGAGTACATCATGACCAACTACGATCCCCGCACCTTTGCGCCGCAGATGTCCTTCTTCGGCGACTATGACAGCCGGGGCAAATCGTGCAGGCTGGTGCATACACCGCAGCGGCCTTTAAAAGTATAGGAGGATCTTCGCATGAACAATGAAATGAAATTTGAAAAGAACGGCCTGCTCATTCCCAACGGTGCGCTGGAGGAACTGGGCTTGGCGGGTATCTCCCTGTCTGCGTGGCTGGGACAGGACCACATCCTGCTCATGCCGCAGGAAATGACGGCACTGCAGCTGCTGCACGCACTGGATGGCTTGTCTCAGGCTTCCGTAGAACTGCTGGGTGTGCTGCAGGAGGCATGCAGGATGCCCTGCGCAGGCGACTGCGAAAGGGACATGGACGATGTGCCGCAGGTACCGGAAAACATTCGCCCCCTGCTCATGCTGAGTGGATGCTGCCCGTCTGCACTGGCGCAGCTTTTGGAGGAAGGAGACATTGTCTATGCTGCCGAGTGAGGCACTGTACCCCTACACGGCCAAAGAGGCTCGGGAACGGGGCGAGTTGGAGCTGTGGCGTGCTAACTTCCGCACCAACTGTGCCTGCGCCGGGGCCATAGAGCTGGCCATCCGCAAGGGCTTTGATGGGATGCATCTCAGCACTGACTGCGCCAAAAGCGTTATCGACCAGTATGGCTACAAACGGGTGGGCTTTGTGCTGGCCAACACTTTGCAGGAGCAGTCCTATGATGGCCGCTACCATGAGACCAATAAGCAGTGGAGCCGCTCCGTCTTCGTCCCCGAAGATGGAGGACACAGGCATACCTTCCTCATAAACAGCCATCCCGCCGTGCTGGACGGATTCGTCAGCGAATACCGGGCGGAGCTGGCAAAGCTGCACCTGTTCGGCGCAGAACACTGTGAACCCAACTCCGGGGAGCAGGACTTCACCGGCAGGGTGCTGATCCTGTCGCCGGATACGCTGCGGGAATCCTACTGGCAGCCGGAGAATCAGCTGTGGCTGGCCCTGAGCGGCTTTGGCTGTCGGCCTCACGCCCGTGGACGCTCGGTACTCTGCACCTGTTTGGGAGACGGTGAGACCACGAGGTGGAACCGCTCTGAGTTCGTGGGCATTATCCGTGACGAGTGTATCCCTGACTGGGCAGCGGAAAAATTGGCCGAGCTGCGGCACGGCATGAATGAAATGACACTGTAAGGAGGACGCAAAATGAAAACTGCAAAGCGTATCATGCTCATTCTGAGTATCACGGCGCTGCTGTGCTGCCTGCTGTCTGTGGCGGCTTTTGCCGCAGGCAGCGGCGATGTGGCGGGTGCGGTGGAGAGCACCTGGACGGCGGCGTCCGGGCAGATCAAGTCGGTGGTCAACAAGGTGGTATTCCCCGCCATCGACATGATTCTGGCTATTTTCTTCTTCGTGAAGCTGGGGACGGCGTATTTTGACTATCGGAAAACAGGGCAATTTGAATGGACGGCTCCGGCCATTCTGTTTGCATGCCTTGTGTTCACGCTGACGGCGCCGCTGTATATTTGGAGTATTATCGGGGTATAACGGCGCAAGTCAATATTCCTCTTGCATAATAGCAGTTTAATGGTATAATATAGTTATAAAACTGCTATGTAAGGAGAGCGAATATGTATATCAAGCCAAGTGCCGCCATTCGGCAAAACTATAATGATATTGCGGAGCTGTGTAAGACGACCGGCGAACCCGTTTATCTGACCAAAAACGGTGAGGGCGATCTGGTAGTCATGGACATCGAGGCGTTTACCCATCGGGAAAAGATGCTGAAGCTGCGGGAAGAATTGCTTGCCGTGGAGGAAGATCGCCTGCACGGCGCTGTGGATCATTCCGTAGATGAGGTGGCCGCCATGATGGAGGTGGCGATCCAGGAGGTACGCCATGCCGGAGCATGAATCGTATCGAGTAGTCGTCTCGAAGCGGGCCGCCCAGCAGTTGGTGGAGCATGCGGCATTTGCCGCAAGGCTGGATGAAAAATTGGCGCACAAACTGGTTTCCGGTTTTCGTCAGGCGGCAGTCTCTTTGGAACGATTTCCGTTTCGCAATCCTGTGCTGCGTTCCGAGGTTTTTACGGTCGAGAAGTATCGCAAGCTCATCTTTGACAAATACCACATTTTGCTGTATCAAGTAAAAGATCAGGTGGTCTATGTGGAGTATGTGATCGATGGGCGGCAGGATTATCAATGGTTGCTCACTCCGTGAAAGGCCAAGGGCGTTGGAAACAAAATGGAACTGTGGCCAAAAAAACGAATATAGACAGAAGCACTCTGCTGGATCAGTAGAGTGCTTTTTACATTCTGGGAGGTGATTCATTGTTTATATGGGACTTTGTAGCGGACAAAATACTGGGCCAGATCGTGGACTGGTTTTACAGTCAGGTGGTTGGTTTTCTCGGGAATTTCTTTTCGGAGATGGGCAGCATGGGCGCTGAGCTCTTCGAGATGAACTGGGTGCAGAGCGTGGTGCTGTTTTTCTCCTATTTGGGCTGGGCCCTGTTTGCCACGGGACTGGTGGTGGCTGTGTTTGAATGCGGCATCGAGTATTCCGCTGGGCGGGGCAATGTGAAAGAGACGGCGCTGAATGTCCTTAAGGGATTTCTGGCCGTCTCTCTTTTTACCCAGGTGCCGGTGCGGCTCTATTCTTTGGCAATTTCTTTGCAGGGCACCTTGACGGCGGGCATCACCGGCTTCGGGTCCACCAGCATCGGGGATGCGGCAAAGGCGGCGCTGGCAGATCTTGAAAACCTGGAAAGTCTGACGGAGTCTACCTATCCCCTGCGGGGATTTGGGCGGGAGACCAGCGGGCTTATGGTTCTTTTCTGCCTTATCCTCATGGCCTATGCGGTCATTAAGGTGTTTTTCAGCAATCTGAAGCGCGGCGGTATTTTGCTGATTCAAATTGCCGTGGGGAGCCTTTATATGTTCTCCGTGCCCAGGGGGTATGGAGATGGATTCATCCAGTGGTGCAAACAGGTCATCGGCCTGTGTCTCACGGCTTTCTTGCAGGCCACCATCCTTGTGGCCGGGCTGATGGTGTTCAAAGACCACGCCCTGCTGGGCTTGGGACTCATGCTCTCTGCCGGGGAAATTCCCCGCATCGCTGGGGCCTTTGGGCTGGACACCACCACGAAGGCCAATCTTACCTCGGCGGTTTACACAGCTCAGAGCGCCGTCAATATTGCCCGGACGGTGGCGGCCAAATGAGGTGCATTACTATGGGCAGCCTGTTTGACGGCATTGGCGGCTTTCCGCTGGCGGCTATACACAACGGTGTCATCCCCCTATGGGCCAGTGAGATCGAGCCGTTTCCCATCAGAGTCACGCAGCAGCGGCTGCCGGGGATGCTGCATTATGGAGATATTACGAAGCTGGATGGGGCCATGCTGCCGCCGGTGGATATCATCTGCGGCGGCAGCCCGTGTCAGGATCTGTCCGTGGCCGGAGCCAGAGCCGGGCTGGCCGGAGAGCGCTCCGGCCTCTTCATGGAACAGATCCGCATCGTAAAGGAGATGAGAGATGCAGACAGATCACGAGGCCGGGCAGGTATCCATATTCGGCCCCGATTTATGGTATGGGAAAATGTGCCGGGAGCCTTCTCCAGCGGAGAGCGGAAAGGCGAGGACTTCCGCATCGTCCTGGAAGAGATCGTCCGAATTAAGTGCGGTACCGTTCATGTCCCTGGACCTTACCCCTGGGCATGGCAACCTGCTGGGCGAATCCTACTGGGAACTGATTTCTCCCTATGCTGGCGGTGCCTGGACGCTCAATACTGGGGTGTCCCCCAGAGACGCAAGAGAATCTTCCTTATCGCGGATTTTGCAGGGCGCACCGCCGACAAAGTATTATTTGACGCCGAGGGCTTGTTTGGGGATACTGCGCCGGGCGTTTGAACGAGGCAAAGCGCTGCCAAAGAAGCTGGAACGGGCGCTGAAGATCCAGGCGGGTCTTGCGCTCCCGGACGGCCAGATCACAGATATAGATGCCTATCACATCAACCAGCGGGACGAGGGCATCGACCTGCAAGGGGTGTCTGGTGCGCTGATGGCCACCTCAAATATGCAGATGCAGACTTTCGTGACGCAGGCAAGTGAAAACACTGAGGGCTTTGACGGCTACAACGGAGACTTGACCGGCGATGTGGCAGCGACCTTGGGCGTGAACTGTGGGATGTCCACCGGCAGGAATGGCGTTATAGCCTTTGCGGCCAACCAAAGAGATGAGGTTCGTGACTTACATGATGTGGCGGGTGCTCTAAATGCACAGCCGGGAATAAAACAGCAGACCTTTGTTGCCGGTTTTTCTGCAGGTGCCGGGGCCAGTGCCGGGAGCATCGGATACCACGAAAGCGTTGCTCCGACACTGAAGGCGGGTGCCAGTGGGAACTGTATGCCATCTGTGCTGTGCATCAACGATCAAGGCGGTCAGATCATGGAAATTTCCGAGGGTATGACAGGCACACTGCGGGCGCAGGAGCACGGCCATCAGCCGCTGGTGTATGAAAACCACGGCATTGATGCCCGCTACCGGCAGATGGAGGAGGTTGCGCCTACCATGTCGGCCCGCTATGGGACGGGCGGAAACAATGTACCGCTGGTGGAGCAGGAACCTGTGATCTGCATTACGGGAAATGCCATAGACCGCCAGCCGCAGAACGGCGGGAACGGCATTGGATACCAGCAGGACATCGCCTATACCCTGACTGCCACAGATCACCATGCGGTCTACAGCCGCCAGCGTGTGGATGACTTCAGGGAGAATGATGTGGTCAGCACACAGAGCGCACGGCAGTGTAAAGATGCCGTCGATCTCGTTTGCCAAAAGGCAGATGTCCATGCCCATCTCATTCGCCGCCTGACTCCATTGGAATGTGAGAGATTGCAGGGCTTCCCGGACGGGTGGACGGACATCCCCGGTGCATCCGACAGCGCAAGGTATAAGGCCTTGGGCAACAGTGTGGCCATCCCCTGTGTGGACTTCGTGATGCACTGTTTGGTGCAGGCCATCCAAATGGGCGCATATGTTCGTTAGACTTGTCCGGTATGCTGCCTTTGTACTTCTATTCTCGTTAGACTTGTCAATAGCTTATGCGCCGCAGTTGGGCTATGCTTTGCTTGCCTCGGGAGAGGCGGAAAGGAGCAGGCTATGGAAGAAAAGAAGAACCTCTGCGCGCCCATCCCGCTGTCGCTGCACCAGCGGCTTCGTGCGGAGCAGGAGCAGCGGGGCCAGACCCTGTCCGACTACATCACGGACATACTCAGAGAACATTTTGAAGGAGGAGCACGAACTATGAATGCCAACAATCGCACCATCGCCTTTCAGGTACCGGAGGAACTCTTCGGCCGGCTGAAGGACTATCTGGCCAGGAATGGTCTAAAGCAGAAGGATTTCATTCTCGGGCTCATTGAGCGCGAGCTGAATGATGCCGGGAACGAAGAATAAAACACACAGAAGCCGCAGACGCACACCTGTGGCTTCACTTTTAGGAGGAAAACTATGTATCTATACCCCGAAAATTTAACGGCCCGGCCTATGCTGTGGCTGTGGACGCTGCGGGATGTGGCGTGGATCGGGACAGGGCTTTTGCTGTCGGTGCTGGCGCTGACCCAGACCGGCAGCATGATCCCCTTGGTCATTACAGCGGCGCTGGCCTTTCTCTGCATTCGGCACGGAGGGATCAGCATGCTGGACTTCCTGCGCTATGCTGCGGCGTTTTTCTTTTTCGGACAACAATACTATGTGTGGAGGGAATCGGCATGAGCAGGAAAAAATCTACCCGGCAGCTCATCGGCATCGATGATATTAAAAACGGCAGCGTTGTAACAGCGGACGGAGAGCTGGCCTTCTACTTCGTTCATCCCAGCAATCTGAATGTTTTGCCGGAGCAGGGCGTTCGGGCAAAGGTGCAGGAGCTGTTGGGCGTGCTGAAAGGCATGGCGGAACTGGAGCTGCTGGCCCTGGACTCCAAGGAGTCCTTTCAGGATAACCGCCAGTTCTACCGGCAGCGGCTGGAGGAGGAAGACATGCCCGCCATCCGTGGGCTGCTGGTGCAGGATCGCCAGCATTTGGACAGCGTCCAGACCACCATGGCCTCCTCCCGTGAGTTCTGCTTCGTGCTGCGGCGCAGAAAAACGGACGGGGCCATGAACTATGCGTCCTTGGAGCAGCAGTTCCGGGACTGCGGATTTGTCGTTCAGCGTGCGGAGGGCCAGCAGCTTCTGGAGCTGCTGGCTATTTATTTTGAGCAGGACGCCACCCACGAGGTATTCTCCTTTGTAGACGGGGCGCAGTGGCTGACAGCGGAAACGGAGGTTTGAAATGCGAATTCTGAAAGTGGAGCCGGGAAAAGCTCCGTATGCGAAAGAGATGGAGGAGGGCCTGAAAGCCATCCAGCGGGAGGTAGAGGGTCTGTTCCAGCCTCTCTCTATGGGAGACGGCGTTGTCCTCTGTTGTAACGATGAGGGAAAACTGAACGGCATGCAGCCCAACCGACGGCTGGGAGATGATATCATCTGCGGGCCTTTCTTTTTGGCGGGAGATGACCATGCAGGGGGCTTCTGCTCCCTGACGGAGGAGCAGATACAGCGGTATACGCAGATGTTTCAGGAGCCGGAACAGTTTACCGGGCAGGAACCGGAACTGAAGCCGTACATGGAACTATATATGTGGTGAGGAGGAAAAATGAAGAATCCATTTTCTAAAAAGGCCCCTTCCCAACAGGAAGCGTTTCTCCGCACTTATCTGGATTGCATCGCACCGGGGATTGTGAAATTCGAGGTGGACCATTACATCTTCGGCAGCACCTACCGCTGCGTGTGGGCGCTGCGGGAATATCCGGCCAGCACCGAGGCCCAGGCGCTCCTGCGGGAGCTGGGCGAAAAAAGCGGCGTGACGCTGCGCATTTACTGCCGGCAGGTGTCCCCCGGCGAGGAGGACAGGATCATCGACAATGCCAACAAGAAAAACAAGCTGGACGGCTCGGACCCCAACAAGCTGCGGCAGGCAGTGGCGGCGGAGAGCAATCTGCGGGATGTGGCAGAGCTGGTGCATAAAATGCACCGGGAGCATGAGCCGCTGGTCCACTGTGCCGTGTATTTGGAGATGACGGCGGACAGCAAGGAACGGCTTCGTCAGCTCCAGACGGATGTACTGACGGAGCTGGTGCGCTGCAAGCTGAATGTGGACAAGCTGCTCCTGCGGCAAAAGCAGGGATTCTGCTGCGTCAGCCCTGTGGGCAGTAATGTGCTGGGCCGGGAGTTTGAGCGGGTACTCCCCGCCGGCAGCGTGGCCAATCTCTATCCCTTCAACTACTCCGGCAAGACAGATCCCAACGGCTTTTACATTGGAAAGGACAAATACGGCAGCAACATCGTGGTGGACTTTGACCGCCGGGACAGCGACAAGACCTCCGCCAATATTCTTATCTTGGGCAACAGCGGCCAGGGCAAGAGCTATCTCATCAAGCTGCTGATCTGCAATATGCTGGAAGCGGGCAAGTCGGTGATTGCTCTGGACGCTGAGCACGAGTTGGAGGAGTTGTGCGAAAACTTAGGTGGATGCTTCATTGACCTAATGGCCGGAGAAAAGCGCATCAATGTGCTGGAAGTGCGGAGCTGGAACGAGGACACCGACAAGACAGCCCCGGAGACATTTCGCAAGTCCACTCTACTGGCTCGGCACATCTCCTTTTTGAAAGACTTCTTCCGGGCGTACAAAGATTTCTCCGACCCACAGCTGGACACCATAGAGATCATGCTGTCCAAATTATATGCCCGTTGGGGCATTACGGAGGAGACGGACCTGCGCCAGCTTGCACCGGGGGACTACCCCATCCTCTCCGATCTGTATGACCTCATGCAAGAGGAGCTGGCCCAATACAAGCCGGGTGCGCTGTATACGCAGGAGCTGCTGCAGGAGGTGCTGTTGGGCCTGCATTCTCTATGTGTGGGGGCGGATGCGCCGTTCTTCAACGGACACACCAATATCTCCGGTGACCGTTTTCTGGTGTTCGGCGTAGGCGGTGTGCTGACGGCGGCCAAGAGCCTGCGGAATGCCCTGCTGTTCAATGTGCTGGCGTATATGTCGGACCGGCTGCTGACGGGCGGCAATACCGTAGCGGTGCTGGATGAGCTGTACCTGTGGCTGTCTAACCCGGTGGCCATCGAGTACATCCGCAACTGTCTGAAGCGTGTACGCAAGCGGGACTCGGCGCTGGTGATGGCCTCCCAAAACTTGGAGGACTTTGACCAGGAGGGCGTGCGGGAGATGACGAAACCGCTTTTTGCCATCCCGCCCCATCAGTTCCTGTTCAATCCCGGTTCCATCGGCAAGCGGTTCTATATGGACATGCTGCAGCTGGACGAGGCGGAGTTTGAACTCATCCAGCGGGCAAGGCGTGGCGAGTGCCTGTATAAGTGCGGCATGGAGCGATACCATCTGGAGGTGAAAGCCCCAACTCACAAGGCGGTGCTATTTGGCTCAGCTGGCGGACGGTAATGGAGGAGGTGGCTTACCATGAGCACACAACTTGTTCGGCTGGCAGCTGCCGTGCTGTCCAGTGAGAAGGGCCGCAAAACAGTCGGGTGGGTGCTGGCGGCGATTTTGTCGCCGGTGATTTTACTGACAGCGTTCTTGTGCTGTGTAGGTTCCGGCACAGCCGAGCACAACAGTGCTGTTGTATCGGCGGCGTTTTATGGGACAGAGCTGTCCGCAAGTGTTCCGGAAGAATACCGGATGCAGCTCACACAGATGCGGGGATCCTTCTCCCATTTGGATGCGGCGGTAGCCGAAGTCAATCAGAAAGCCGAGGGAAACAGACTTGATCCAATACAGGTCAAGGCTGTTTTCTTTGCCCTCTGCTTTGGAGCGGATACGCTGTCGCAGACAGACGCGGAGGCGTTCGTGGCTTGCTTCTGTGAAACGGAGACGAGGGGGCGGGAGGAGACGGGCGAAACCTATGAAGTGGCCGTACCGCTTCCTATGGAAGAAGTCTATGCGCAGTTATCCGTGTGGCGGGGCCGTGCGGTCACGGCGGAGGAACGCTCCAATGCCGTGAAGATCTATTCCATGGTCATGGGCAGCGCGGGCGGCGGTACCTATAACGGGGCCTATGAGCCGGGCGGCAATGCGCCGATGGAACTGGAGGCATCTCTGTTTACAGACCCTGCCACAAAGAACAGTGCAGACCTGGCCATCTATGCCGCCAACGCATGGAACTCCGGCTGGGGCTATGTATGGGGTACCTTCGGCCAAGTGCTGACGCCGGAGCTGCTGCAATATAAGATCTCGCAATACCCGGAGGGCGTAGGGGATGAAGCCAACTTCATCCGTTCCCATTGGCTGAACAGACGCACCACCGACTGCGTGGGGCTCATCAAGGGGTACGGCTGGCTGAACACCGAGACCATGGAGATCCAGTACGGCAGCAATGGTATGCCCGATGTGGGTGCGGACGGTATGTACTATAACGCTGGGCGCAAAGGCAGCATTGAGACCATGCCCGACACGCCGGGACTGGCCGTGTGGAAGTCCGGGCACATCGGTGTATATATTGGAAGCGGTGAGGTCATAGAGGCCATGGACACACGGTACGGCGTGGTAAAAACGAAGCTCCAGGGCCGGGGCTGGAGCCACTGGCTGGAGGTGCCGGGGATCAAGTATGACTAAGGAGGAACGGAAATTGGAAAGTAAGAATATCACCATTGGATTTGACGCAGCCAAATTGGATGCGCTGGAGTTTGTGCTCCGCAAGCAGCGGTCTTCCGTGCAGCGGCGCATGGAGGATGTGCTGCAGCAGCTCTATGAATCGGAAGTCCCGGAAGCGGTGCGGGAGTATGTGGACAGTAAGTCTGCTCCTGCGGCCAGACCCAGGCGGCCTGCAAAAGCATCCGTAACGAAGCAGAAAGAGGGCGATGAGCATGGCACAGCATGAAGAAATCGTCCTGTGGCTGGACCGGAGGTGGAAGAAGGCCATTGAAAAGCACCTCAAGGGTGAGACGCTGCAGGAGCATTTGGAAACTGTGCTGGACGAGCTTTGTAATCAGCTTCCGCAGCGTGAGTATGAGCGCATCAGCCGTGCAATCCAGTCGGAAGCTGCCGCACAGCGTGCGGAGGAAGAAGCTGCCCGAACTTATGCCGCCTACCATGTGACGGAATGCGGCCAGGAATGGTACTTCAAAACCTCGCCCGGTGAGGAACTGTTGGCGGTCGGGAAAAAGCTGCGCGGTTATGTTACGAAGGGCAACGGCGTGGCGCCAGACAAATTCATCGGAATGTTTTTCGGCGGGCAGCCCATCACAGCAAAAGAGTTTGATGCCCTGACAGCCCCTCGCATGGAGAACACCGGAAAGGTGCGCGGCGTGTTCGATGTGAACTTCGACAAGCGGGAGTTCTCCGCTGTTCACATTATAGATGGTTGGCAGACCTGGGCAATGCGTGATGTATCGGTGGCGGTCTATCACGCCACCCGGTCGTAATTCGCATCTGGCGATGATAAGTGGCGCAAACTGTTGGATCATCTGAATGGCAAAGAGATCACCTCGGCGGGACATCTCTCTGCACGGAATTTTTCTTTCGGTGAGGAGATCATCGAATCGGATGGCAAGCTCAGCTTTTATCTGCAGGCGGACTTCGATGTGGATGCCGCCTTCGGTACATTCGTCTGCACCGATCAGAACGATGACTGGCTCAACATCTATGCCAACTACGACATCGAGAAAGACCGTCTCTGTGATACACTGGAGCTGAATCTCTGCAAAGGAGATGGCACAGAAGAGAACTGGAGCTATCACCTCAACGCCGCTGAGCAGGAGGTGTTGGCACGCAAGATGGAGGCGTTCTACCAGCAGCAGACCGGCACGAGCCTGCACGAGTACGCCCGGCAGCTTCGGGAGAGTGGATCACAGACTCCTGAAATGCAGATGTAAGCATGGCAGGCAGAGGTTTACAAGGTTTTCTCTTGACTGATTATCGGCGCACCGATATAATAAGAGCGGTGATGTATATGACGATCCAACAGATACTGCGGGAAAAGAACCTCTCCCGCTACCAGCTCTCCAAGAAAAGCGGTGTGCCTTGGGCAACGCTGGCGGACATCTGCTCCGGCAAGACAACGCTCTCCCGATGCAGTGCCGGTACACTCATGAAGCTATCCTCCACACTGGATATCCCGATGGAACAGCTCATTACGCTGACCGTGGAGAAACCACAAATGCATGGCGGCAAGCCGACTGACCGAACCTATTTGGAAAAGAATCTGCCTGCCAGTCTGGATAAAGCGCTTCGTGAGTACATTCAGGGCGAAAAGGACAAGGTGTCTTATATGGACTGTCTGTGGGGAGAATTGTATAGTGCGATTAACTCCAATCAGTGGAGCAATGCCATCACGCAGGAGCAGGCTGATTATCTTCGCGCAAAATATCTATTTTGAAAATGTCCCGGAACTACTGCCGATCCAGCGTGAATTCTACCTGACCATGCTGACCGAGCGCAAGGAGAAGATTTTGGATTACAGCTTGGAACTTCTGATGGAGCAGGAGCAGCACACTTCGCCAGTGCTGGAGATGTGAAACCGAATATTCTATTTGGAGAGTCGTGCCAATTGGTGCGGCTCTCTTTTTTCGCCTCCGATATATGTCGGCTGAGATGCCGAGCAGGAGATGCCCCGTGTCCACCCCTGTGGGCCGCTGTGTGGCCTCGTGGGAGCGCGGGAGGGTAAGGATAGCGCCCTGGCAGGTTGAGCGAGGTTTTGGGCCGATTTTCGGTGCGCCGAAATCGGGGCAGGAGAAAGCCTTTGGCGCTTTATTGCGCCATTGGCCCTTACGGCAGCCCGCAGTGCGGACTGCCACGGAGGTTTGTGCCACTTTGAAATTGACGCTGATCATGCGGAGACGAATATGCTTTGGCGCTATTTCTTGTAAAAATGCCTGTTTGCCCCGTGTTTGCAGGGCCTTTGGGAGGCTCTGACTCTCAATGGAAGGAGGTGCAGTTCAATGGATAAAAACGGAAAAAGCCGACACTCTGTCTGGCTGTCAGACGAGGTGTGGCAAGAGGTGGACGCATTCTATAAGCTGGATAACTGCCCTACTCGCAACGAGTTTGTGGAGAAGGCGCTGCGGCAGTATTGCGGTCGTCTGCACGCCGAGCGGACAAGTGCGTATCTGCCCCGTGCGCTACAGGAGATGCTGGAGGGCACACTGGGTGTGTTCGGCGACAGGCTGGGCAAGCTGCTGTTCAAGCTGGTGGTGGAGCACAACATGACCAACCATCTGCTGGGCGGCGACATAGACATGACCCGGGACGAGTACAACAAAATGCGCGGTAACAGTGTCCGGGAGGTGGCGGGTACGCATGGAAACATCTCTTTTAGGGATGTGCTTCTGTTCCACCGGGAGGAGTAACCGATGGCACGGCTGATACAGAAAAGCGGGTACATCCAAGGAGGTCGTGCGGCAAGATACATGGAGTATGTTGCCAAGCGAGACGGCGTGGAGGTCCTTCAAAGCACCGAACCGGTGACTAAAAAACAGATGCAGTTCCTCACAAAACTGCTGAAGGACTTCCCGGACGCAAAGGAGCTCTTCGAGTACGCCGACTACCTGCAGACACCCAACCGGGGTACGGCGTCTGCGTTTATTGTTGCAGCGCTGGACACGCATCTGCATGAATTGGAATCCGAGAGCGGCTATATGGCCTACATCGCCAACCGACCCCGGGCGGAAAAGCGCGGCGGTCACGGGCTATTCAGTGCAGAAGATGTCACGGATCTTAAGGCGGCAAAAAGCGAACTGGAGACTCACGCCGGAAAAGTGTGGACCTTCATTTTCTCCCTGCGGCGGGAGGATGCGGAGCGCCTGGGATACAGCAAAGCAGCCGCATGGCAGAACCTATTGAAGCAGGAGAGCCACTCCATTGCGGAGGCCATGCGTATTCCACCGGAGAAGTTTCGTTGGTATGCGGCATATCACGACGAGGGACACCATCCGCACATACACATGATGGCGTGGTCGGACGATCCCAAGGTGGGGTTTCTAACGCAGAAGGGGATCGCATCGATTCGGTCCAAGATGACGAACGAAATTTTTCGGGACGAGATGACGGAGCTTTACATTCGGAAGGATGCCGCCTACAAGGAGAGTATACAAACCGCCAAGGCATTGTTACTAGAGCGCATTCGGGCGTTGGAAACCGGTGCCGCCGATGACCCCGGGCTTGCGAAAGAGCTGCAAGAACTCTCCCAGGCACTGGCGCAGGTCGGCGGCAAACATGTCTATTCCTATCTGCCAAAATCGGTCAAGGCACAGGTGGATGCCATTGTGGAGCGGCTGGCGCAGCTCCCGGAGGTGGCGGCTTGCTACGACCAATGGTGGCAGCTGAAAGACGAGATTGCGGGCTACTATGGGCAGAACACGCCACCCCGCCAGCCGCTAACGCAGCGGAAGGAGTTTCGCTCTCTTAAAAACTGGATCATCCGAGAGGCAGAGGATATCTCGTTTTCCCCGTCTGCTGACAGTGTGGAGCCGGGGGAAAAGCAATCGACAGAGAAAACGCCGCCCATCCGTGGCTCTGCTGATGTGCAGCCAGTGGGAGAAGCTGTGTCTGCAAGGCATATTCCGGCAAATGCGGTCATGCGGCTGCTGCATCATATGGGGCAGATATTTAGGACGAGTATGCCGGTCATCCCACCTGCGCTGCGTATTGACTCCAAGCGCCGCAGGCGGTTACAGGAGAAGCGCATGGCCATGGGCCACAAGCGGAACGATCATGAGGACGAGCAGCTCCACCATGTCAACGACAACACCATGCGATAATGCAAGGAGGGAAATGCATGGGCAAATTTGTATATTTCACATCCGCAGAGAAACGGCAGGCCAACGAGGTTGACCTGCCGTCTTTTCTGTTGGATCGAGGCGAGAAACTCATTATGGCCGGACGGGAGTACCGGCTGGTCAGCGACCACAGCATCACCGTGCGCGGACCGATGTGGTATGACCATGCCGCACGGAAAGGCGGACGCGCCATCAGCTTCGTGCAGCAATTCTACGACAAGACCTATCCCGAAGCGGTGTCCATACTGCTGGGCCGGGACGGACAGGGCATTATTCCCATCGCAAAGCAGGAACCGGAGCCGCAGGAGCCAAAGCCCTTTGCCCTGCCGAAGCCTTACTTGACTATGCGCAGGATGTATGCCTATCTCACCAAGCACAGGTGCATTGACCGGGATGTGGTCACGGCGTTTGTGCAGGAGAAGATGCTCTATGAGGACGACCCACACCACAACTGCGTGTTTGTCGGTCTGGATGAAAACGGAGAAGCCCGGCATGCACATCTGCGCAGCACCGGCTCCCAAGGCAAAGTATTCCGCATCAATGTGGAGAGCAGCGACATAAAACACAGCTTCCACAAAAACGGGACGGACCGTTCCCTCTATGTCTTTGAAGCACCCATTGATCTACTGTCTCACATTACCCTCTACCCGGCAGGTTGGCTGGAGCACAGCTATGTGGCCTGCTGCGGCACCTCCATCCAGCCCGTACTGGAGCGCCTGCGGCAGAACCCGAAGCTGGACACGGTGTACCTCTGTTTGGATAATGACGAGGCGGGTGAGGATGCTTGCGACGGTATGCTGGATACCCTGGAGGATATGGGCTACGATGTGGAGCGTCTGCGCCCGGAGGGGAAGGACTGGAACGATGACCTGCGGGCAAAGCGGGGCAAAGCGAAAACCCCGACAGCATAAGGCTGTCGGGGTAAATTCATTCATCCAACATCAATTGCCCATCCAGCGCCTGCTGTTTTAGTCGCTGGAGCTGTTCTTTTTCTAGCTGGGCAATGCTCTTTTCGGGTGTAGGCAGATCTTCCGGCATTGTGCCGCCGATTTTTTCGATAGCCTCGCGGACCTCACTGCCGACTTTGTAATGCACGGCAGTGGCGGTATCAGCGCTATCCACGCCATCCTTCCGAAGCTTTTCCTCTGTTTGGGAAATACGGAACAGATTTGCGATCAGTTCCGTGCTGCCCATATAGTCAAGGATCTTCTGCCCTACTTCCAAATTTTTCTTCCGATGTATGTCGTCCACGGTCATGCCGCCGTACAATCCCATGTACCCGGCGTTTTGGAATACGGCAAACTCATCCGCTGTGATCACGCCGGCATTCCGTGCGGCCTCGGCCAACAGCTGATTCCACTGTTTTATATCGCCGCGAACGACCAACCGACGGCTGTCTTCGTCCAACTGATTAAATCGGTCCGCAACCTCCTGCCGATAAGTTTGGATAGCAAAGTAGGTTTGCCCCAAAGCAATGACCTCTTTGCGCGGATCGCCGTTCTGCACGATCAGATAACAGGCATAGCGGGACAATTCATAGTCGACAATGCTTTTTGTCGTTGCGCCGGCTTTAACGATTTTCCTAACCTCAGGAAAATCGGCAGCTGTGTCGTGGCCGCTGTTTTCACAGGCGATCATAGCGCGTTTGATGACCTTGGCAAAATTTTCCCATTTTGCATAATCCAAAACCGGGGCCAATTCTCTGGCACACCAGTATTCAGACCCGTCGGGACGGGTCCTGCGTATATCCTCAAAACATTTATATTCAGAGGCAACGAGATGACTCATGTACTGTCCCTCCCTTAGTTTTACACGATAATAGTAACATAGATCCATAAAAAAGGAAAGGAGAAAACTCGTGACAGATGCTCTATGGATCCTCCTTGCAGCGGGCGGCGTCATGGCGGCGGTCATAGGCTGCCTGACGCTGCTGAACAATCGCTACACCCTCAACAACATTAAATCCAAAACCGTAGGCGACGGCCAGCATGGCACGGCCCGCTGGGCCACTGACGCAGAGATCCGCAAGACCTATGCCCTCGTGCCGTTCCAAGCGGCAAGTTGGCGCAAAGGGCTGCACCGCCCGGAAGTGCAGGGGCTGGTGCTGGGCAGCATCAGCCATAAGCACGGCATCACCGCACTGGTGGATAAGGACGATGTGCATTGCCTTATGATCGGCGCATCCGGCGTGGGCAAAACGGCCTACTTTCTATATCCCAATTTGGAATACGCCTGTGCCAGCGGCATGAGCTTTCTGGCATTGGATACCAAGGGTGACTTAGCTCGCAACTACGGCGCCATTGCGGAAAAATACTACGGCTACCATGTATCCGTGGTGGATCTGCGAAATCCTACCCGCTCAGATGGCTACAACCTCATGACGCTCATCAACCACTACATGGATGCGGCGCAGGCCACCGGCAGTCTTGCCGCCCGTGCCAAGGCGGAGAAGTACGCCAAGATCCTGGCCAAGACCATCGTGTCACCGAATGGGGATGCAGACTACGGCCAGAACGCCTATTTCTACGATGCCGCAGAGGGACTATTGACTTCCGTGGTGCTCTTGCTGGCAGAATTTCTGCCGCCGGAAAGAAAACAGGAGCGGCGGCACATCGTGTCCGTGTTCAAGCTGGTGCAGGAACTGCTGGCTCCCTCGGGGGTACGGGGCAAAAACTGGTTTACCATCCTCATGGAAAAGCTGCCCCCGGAGCACAAGGCACGGTGGTTTGCCGGGGCGGCGCTGAACACATCCGACCAGGCTATGGCCTCGGTCATGAGCACGGTATTGTCTCGCCTCAACGCCTTTCTGGACTCCGAGCTGGAGCAGGTGCTGTGTTTTGACAGCACCATGAACGCCGAGCGGTTTGCGTCGGAGAAGTCCGCTATCTTCCTGATCTTGCCGGAGGAGGATCAGACCAAAAATTTCATGGCAGGCTTGATGATCCAGACGCTGGCACGGGAGCTGTTTGCCGTGGCGGATGAAAACGGCGGGCGGCTGCCTGGTCGTGTTGTGTTCTTCTGCGACGAGCTGGGGACCATGCCCGCCTTTGACATCCTGCCGCTGTTCAGCGCAGGACGCTCCCGTGGGCTGACCATGGTGCCTATCATCCAGGCGCTGGCGCAGCTGGAGAAAAACTATGGGCGAGAGGGGGCAGAGATATTGACCGATAACTGCCAGGATACCATCTTCGGCGGCTTCGCCCCCAACAGCCAGACGGCGGAGCAGCTCTCCAAGGCACTGGGCAGCCGCACGGTATTGTCCGGCTCGGTCAGCAGAAGCAAGAATGATCCAAGCCAGAGCTTGCAGATGATGGAGCGGCCCCTCATGACGCCGGACGAACTGAAATCCATCCCCAAGGGCAGCTTTGTGGTCATGAAAACGGGGACGCATCCTATGCAGACAAAGCTGCGCCTGTTTCTGGACTGGGGCATTACCTTCGGTGCGCCATATATTACCCCGGAGCATGCCTCTCGACCTGTAACCTACGCCAGTCGACAGGAGCTATTCCTCCGCATCGACCGGGCCTACGGAAAGAAGGGCACCCAACCTACGCAGGTGCAGCAAGCACCTGTTGCCGAGAGGAGAAGCCCCTATTCGGCAATGGGACTTTACAATGAGGACACAAAGACATGAGTTACTTTGGAAGCATCTATGCGGATCAGGAACTATCCCATCGGGCCAAGACGGTCTATATGTACCTCAAGGACCGCTCCAACGCCGACGGCACCTGCTGGCCCAGCGTCCGCAGGATCGCGGAGGACTTGAAGCTGTCCCGCCGCACTGTGCAGCGGGCATTAAGTGACTTGGAACATCATGGTTTTCTGGAACGCACCCACCGCCGTCGTCCCAATGGCAGCCTGACCAGCAGCCTGTATCGCATCAAATGAACGCAGACAGAGCGCACCTCCCACCAAGGGAAAGGTGCGCTCTCGAGTTGTCACGAGGGTAGCGTCACCATGGCGCATCCAGAAGGACTCACTCTATCGGAGGGTATTAAGACAGAGAAAGAACAAACAATAGCTCCTATGATCAGAATCTTCCGCCCTGGAGAAGCATGATGAGCACCCCGAAAAGCACAAATGCAAGTATCGGGAAAAGAGCTCGGAGGGTATTGCCTATCCTCACTTTTCTCTCGTATGCCGCATCCTCGGCGGACATGCCGTCTTTCGCTTCCTTCTCGTCGGAACGATACTTTAGCCTTTATTAGCTACTGTAATTTGTAACTGTCATCCAGTACCAGTTACTGACTCCTGAGCAATGTGTCAATCTCAGCAATGCGATTCTTCGCCTTGCTCAGCTCCCGGTGCCTGTCAGCAAGCTGCTTAACCTTGTATTCTACATCGTGTGATGATATAATTAACGACATATAATGACATCATTATTGTAGGAGGGAATTTCGTTGATTATCTACTTACAGATGATAGAAAGCGACGAAGATAAATCCAAGTTTGAACAGCTTTACATAATGTACAAGGGCTTGATGTTCCATGTTGCCATGAAAATTCTGAAGAATGAATTTGATGCCGAGGATGCAGTACATCAGGCGTTTCTATCCCTTATTGAGAATCTGAAAAAAATATCGGATGTCAAATGTCCAAAAACTAGAGCTTATATCGTTATTATTACAGAACGGAAAGCAATAGATATCATTCGCAGCCGATCAAAACTGGTAGATATGGAATTTTGGGAGAGTACCTATGGCATCGAAATCCCATTGCCTGGTGATCATGGTTTGGCCGATGCTATGGCACGATTACCGGCTGCCTATCGTGATATCCTATTGCTGCGCTATTATAATGGATACTCTGTACGAGAAATATCATCTATGCTGCATATAAAAAAGGATACCGCACAAAAGCAGCTTTGGAGAGCCAAGGCCGCTTTGCAAAAACATTTGAAAGGAGATGCGTAAAATGTCAAACATTGCATGGTCAGAACAGGAACTGGCCAACGCGGCAAAGCGTGTAGCAGAGTCCATGCTTACTTCATTCCCGTCTCCCAGTGAATGCGAACATGTATTTTCCGATGATTTTGAACATAGCATGGAGATATTACGAAAAAAAAGCAAGCGTAGGGTTGTTGCGCATAAAATATGGCAGCGGGCTGCGGTAATATTAATTGTGACGATTCTGTCTGTCAGCACATGGCTGACAGTTGATATACAGGCAAGAGAGCGCGCCTTCCAATGGATAAAAGAAATCTACGAGAGCATAACGATCTATCTTTTCAATAGCGAAGATAATGAAATAGATCACATCTGTTATGAGCCGTCGTGGATACCGGACGGATTTTCGCTGGTAGATAACTATCAAGATAGCGATTATTGTCTTCGCGTATATGCCAACGATACCGGAGAAAAAATGTTTTCTGTTGAATATACCTTGATGCAGCATACCAGCATGAGCACAACAGCACAGGAGTATAGCGAAGTAGTCAAAGTCGATATCAACGGAATTCCAGCGGATTTATACATTGGCAATGAAACTTCACCAGAAAAAGCTTTAATATGGGTGGACGAAGCGAATCAGGTTGTGTTTAATATACAGGGAAATATCAGCAACGAGGACATAGTGCACATAGCGCAATCCCTTATTTTGTCGATTCCTACAAAATAATAAAATCATGTAATTATGGTGTCCAAAAAGCACCCCCTTTCTCCGTTCCAATGCTTAGAAGAATAGAGAAAGGGGGTGTATTTATGAAAAAAAAGACGATTTCTCTCATCCTTGCATTGATCCTGTTGTTATCCTGCTCCGCGACAGCGCAAGCTACATCCGTACAAGCAGCTACGCCGTCGGCTTCAATCACCATCAATGGAACAACAGCTACATGCAGAGTGTCTATCGCCAAGCCTGGAAAAACCATCCATGCAACACTTCAATTATGGCAAGGCCGTACGATGATCGACTCCTGGAGCGGTAACGGGACATCGTATCTGCTTATCACAGGCTCTCATGAGGTAACAAAAGGGAAAACATATACAGTAAAAGTAGTATGCACAGTTGATGGGCAAAGCTTTTATGTGAATCCCGCTACTGCAACAGCATAATAGGTAACTTGTAATATAGATGAATATTCTATATTACAGTCCATGTATACAGCGGTTGACAGAATGAGGGTGATTCCAATGATTGAATCATATTAATTACATAAGTACATAAGAAACCCAAACATGTACAAAGAAAGGAAATAAAAATGAAGAAGATTATTACCTTGATTATGGCGTTTCTCGTATGCGCAGCAATGGCTGTTCCTGCGTTTGCATCTACAGCCGACACAACAATCACTGGTTTTAGTGTAAATGTGTATTCCTACCATCGTCTTACACCCAGAACAAAAGATGATTCATCAGCTGTGTATTTTTATTATCGTGACGGAAAGCGCGATCACATCAGAGCAAGAGCCCTTGGTGGATCCGCACAAAACGGATCGATGAATAACTGTACTGTATCTGGCGGAACTCGCGTGAATTATGTGACATGTCACAACGGGAATAAGTACAGTATCCATTCCTTCATTAATGAGGACGGCTATCGCTGGGCAACGCTCTCCTTCTCGTGCCCCAATCTTTTTGGTGAAACCATGTCCGGTGAATGGAGCCCTGATAGCGCAAACTCGTATAAGGATGCAACGCCCTGACAGTAAATCAAATACAAAGCGTTCAAAACAAGCCGAGATGGAGCAGTAAACATTAGCGGAGGAATAACATAATGGGGAACTGTATTAGAACCGAAATGTGGAAAGCATTTCACAACAAAATGATGCGCAGTGCATTGCTGATCGGTTTTATTCTTGTCATAGCTGATTTGGTTCAAACTGCAATTACCGTCAGTGACTTAGGCGCATCCTATGCACATTCCCCGGGCGGATATGATGGGTGCAGCTTATTTGTCAATTGGATCGGCGTCAACGGAGTCACCGTCGGGGCTGTAGTCTTCTATGCCGTTTGGCCATTTTTGGCTGCTATGCCTTATGGGTGGTCATTGTATGAGGACAACAGGTCTCATATGACAAATAATATTCTTACCAGAGTTCCGTATTCTCAATACCTAACAGCCAAAATGGCGGCTGTATTTGTTAGTGGCGGCATTGCTATTGCATTGCCGGTAACTACGGATCTGTTTGCATCCGCGATGGTATGTCCCGCCTGTATTCCTCGGGTTGCACTGCCTATTACAGGATTCTGTTCAGGCACAGCCTTTTTGGCGAAGCTATACTATACCCACCCTTGGCTGCATGCAATCATCTGGTGCGTTATTGAGTTTTTCTGGGGCGGCGTTGCGGCCAGTCTGTGCATTATCGTCGGGCATAAGGTAAAACACCGATTCTTTGTGACAGCAACTCCACTTCTGCTGTTCCTATTACTTGATTTCATTACCCCCATGCTTGCCGACGCAATGAACTGGTATATAGAGCTCTCGCCTTTAAGGCTGTGCAATTTGGCAAGTACAAATCCCAGTCCCACATGGATCATACTTGCGGAACTTATTCTTTTGACATTCGTATCTGTTCTTACGGGGATATATAGGAAATACAGACATGAGGTTTTATAGGCTGTTGCGCTATGATCTGCGGCAGGGATTGCAAAGGAGAAACTATCTGATTGCCACTCTCCTCTTTTCCATGCGCTTATTCGCAGTATATCGCTCTGTGCAATTCTATTGCAATGTGGAATCCATTTCAAGCCGGGGTTCAATTGGCGACTATATGCTGTGTCTATTTCGCGGCATGGCAATCATACAACACGGCTCTATGGAAGAAAAGGTGTCGGTCCCCATCGAATGGCTGATTGTGTGCGGCTTTTGCCTGTATATAACAGCAGCATATCCTGCGCAAGGTATCAGTGTACAAGGTCAGCAAGTTTTCCTACGCACATCGCGTGGGAAATGGTGGCTGTCTAAGTGTATATGGTGCATAGCAAGCTGTACTTTATACTTTGCCTGTGAAATGATTGCCATAATAGGCACAGCGATTCTGACACCCGTTACCTTCGGCCTAAACAACACGCCCGAAATCACCGCATTCTTGTTTTCGGAGGTCTTGTGTGGAGAGACAATTTCACTCACGCCGGCAAGTGTTATCCTATACGCTTTGCTCCTTCCGTTTGTGACGCTTACGGCCGTATGTATGCTGCAAACACTCTTAAACCTTGTGGCCCGTCCGGCCATCAGCTTTCTAATATGCTTTGTCACATATATTGCTGCCGCATATTTCCCCATTGAATGGTTGGTCGGCAACGGAGCGATGGTGATGCGATACCAGCTTTTTGATGCAAATGGATTGAGTTATCGTAAAGAACTGGTGTTTACACTGCTACTGTTGCTCTTATCAATAGGCGCAGGATATTTACTGATACAAAGAAAAGACCTCATATCTCTTGAAAAATAGGACGGTGATACGATGAATATTGTGGTGGATCATGTCACAAAAACCATTCACAGAGCGGTCGTGCTGCAAGACATCAGTTTGAATTTTGAAAGCGGAAAAGTCTACGGATTGCAAGGGGAAAATGGATCGGGTAAAACGATGCTTTTACGTCTGATGTGTGGGTTGATCTATGCGACAGAGGGCAGTGTTTCAGTAAATGATCGTCGCCTGGGGAAGGATCTGGATTTCCCTGAATCTGTGGGCGTGATGATCGAGAGTCCCGCATTTATTGACGAGTATACCGGGCAAAAAAACCTGGAGTTGCTTGCCGGTCTAAAACAGCTGATCTCGGTCTCCGACATCCATAACACCCTGCAGGCGGTTGGCCTGGACCCGAATGATAAACGGACTTTCAAAAAATATTCATTAGGCATGAAACAACGTCTGGGTATTGCTGCGGCCTTGATGGAAAAGCCCGATCTGCTGATTTTGGATGAACCCACAAATGCACTGGATGAGCAGGGCGTTGCTATGATCGCACAGTTGATCCGTAAAGAATGTCAGCGCAGTGCATTAGTAGTCGTTGCGTGCCATGATGCTGACTTTGTGCAGAGCGTATCGGATGTTGTTATTCAAATGCAAGCGGGAAGGGTAACATCGGTGATAGGCAAATGAAAGACAAAAAGAAATTCTGGCTGATTTTCTCCGTTGCGGCAGTAGTGCTCTTTGTTTGGATGATCCGCTATAAAGCAATTAATCAGGATTATCGTCAACGATGGTCTGCCAATACAGAGAAGACATACTCCGTTGGAGAAATCGTTCCTATTGCGCCGGATTTTGTCGGGTATAATTTGGCGGCTGAAGGCTATATGCTTCGGGTCAACCGTTTTGAAATTGTAGATTATCGTGCCTATACTTCAGCTTTGCAGTATGACGGGGCCGATCGAAGTCGGATCCCCGATAAGGTCGCATTGGTCAGCGTTACTGTTTCGCAGCAGAATAGTCCCGCAGAAGGATTCCCTTTAACGGAACTATCATTATACACCACGGATATGCTCATGAATATGGATTGGGATCTCTTGGGTGTGGTCAATCCTATATTGGACGGTGCCACCGGGATTCGGTTACAGGATGGCGCCTCATGTGATATTTTGCTGCCATTTGATCTGTATAGATATCGCTTCACATCCGCTGAATGGAATCGTTTAGAGCAAAGCAATATCTGGCTGCAAGTGACAAATTATCCTACCAGAAAAATCGTTCGAGTGAATATAGGTGAGGAGTAACTGTAGTTCCGGATTTTCGTATTACTAAATAGATGTTGCCATCCCTTATCTGTGCATTAGTAGAACATACACCATCCCGCAAGGGTAGTGTATGTTCTACTTTTAGAATATTGACAACTTGGGCTGCTGTTTTACAGGCTGAGTCATAAAGCATTCTTCCAGGGCTCTCGTGAAAAGCCGCTTTTCAGCCCTTGCTTCATCAGTTCCACTCAGAACCAGTACTTCTTGTAGAACTCGCAGCAAATACCGCGGTATTGGTTCACAATAATTATTCTTTGATTTGTCCTATCAATTCAATCATTCCGACGGATTCTAAAAGTCGAAAGACTTGCTACTTTCTCATGCGGTCTCCCTTCCGTTGTCCTGTTTTCTTATTTAGAGGTATCCAAAATGAGGAAAAAGAAGTTATGTCTAAGCCGTTTGCTGCCTGTTATAGCGGCGCTGCTTGTACTCGTTATGTTTCGCACGGTTTTTATCCTGGGCTATGTGCCTACTAACTCTATGAAACCGACGCTCGAAGCTGGTAGCTTGATCCTCGGTGTACGAATCAAAGGCAGCTTTGAAGTCGGAGACGTTGTTATCTTTTGCCATGGCGGGAATCTTTTTGTCAAGCGTATTGCAGCGGTTGGTGGGAATGTGGTCATGCATAACGGAATCAACATGTCTGTACCCGAAGGCTCCTACTACATGCTGGGAGACAATGCGGATGACTCCTATGATTCCCGTTACTGGGACGAACCATTTGTACCAGTAACAACAGTCGTTGCTAAAGTATGGCTCCCGATAGGAAGTCGATAATAGAGGGGCAATCGCACGATTAGGTTGGCCGTGTGATGATGGATGCCAGTTTTTCCAAACCGTGCCGTTCAACAAAACGATAGGCATCAAAAAGATCGGAGAATTCCAGTGCTTCACTATAATATTCAGTGTAGCCCTGCGCTGACCTCATCAATGGATGTTGGCCGTTTACATTGATGGAAATATAGTATCTCAGCTCTGCCTGTTTCATTTTGTTTCGATTATCCTTTCTCACAGCATAGCTCTCATTATACGCCAGGGAATAGCCTTAATAAAGTTTTTTTGATAATTCCGCATCTTTTTCGACAAAAAAAGCCCGTCACTCAGAGGTAAACTCTCAGTGATGGGTCTTTATGAGTTTGTATGAGGAATAACAAGCCGAACTCGGCACAGCTGCCCTTGGCAAAAAAACAAGGCGGAGCTTTCGTAAATCTATACAATTTGCGAAAGGTTCGGAAAAACCCGTTGTCGCAGCGCCGTTTCCGGCCCGTGTGACGGAAATGTTGACGGCGCAAAGTCCGCCGCCGGGGCAAGAGAAAGGAAGCATATGCTTTGAACCACCCGCATCTTGTGCTCCAGGGAGGAATGGACATAGACCTGGAGCGTAGTCCGGACATCGGCATGGCCCAGCATCTCGCTCAAGCTCTTGATGTCCACACCCTGCTCCACGCAGCGCGACGCATAGGTGTGCCGCAGCACATGGAAATTTCGATAAGGGATCCCCGCCGCCTTCAGCAATGCGCGGTACTGGTATTGCAGTGTCCGCGGTTCCAGCGGAGCAGACTTACCGGACAGAAAATAGTTCTCCTCATTCCTGGCCGGGCAAACCGTTTGCCTTAAAAGGGCCAGCATATCCTCTGGCAGCGGGATCGTGCGCCGGGCGTTGTCGGTTTTCGGCGGTTGCACCACCAGGTGGGTGTGCATGCCCTTTTTCATTCGCTGGGCCGTCTTGGTGACATGGATCACCCCATTACATAAATCAATATCCTTATACTGGAGCGCACATAGCTCCCCCAAGCGCAGACCGGCATTCAGCGCAAGCAGGACCCCAACGCCCGCCATGCTGGGCGCTTCCAGGACCTTTTTTGCCAACCGCCCAATCTCGTCTGCGAAAAATACCTCGATCTTTTTTCGGTGATAGACGGGCAGTTCGGCATTCACACCGGGACAGCTGCAGTCCAGCTTTTTGGCTGTATACTTCAGAATTGACTTTAGTAATACGCCGATATCCCTGGCGCTTTTGCCGGATAGTCCGCTTCGCTGCAAGCGGCGCAGGAAATCAGAAATCTGATCCGCCGTCAGCTGACAGATAGGGGCCGTTCCCAAAGCAGGCAAGATATAATGCTGCGTCAGATAGGAATACCGATTCCAGGATGATGCTTTCAGAACATGGCTTTTCTCGCTTAAAAACAGTTCTGCGGCCTGGGCCAAGGTCGCAGCAGATGCTTGCACGGCAGGCTTCTCTGGCAGCGTCTCAATGCATTGCTGCCGCTTGGCCCGGCACGCCTTATAGCTGTCGGCGTAAACATACCCATACTCAGCCTGCCCGGAAGCTGTGCGGCCGTGAATATATCGCCCCTCCCAGCGCCCGTCTTTCCGCTTGTAAATATTTTCTCCTCTTTTAGGCATGACCAACGCTCCTCCTTGACGATGTTTTTGACGGCGTAAACGATTTTGTGATTGGGAATATTTGTAAAATAGGCCCTTGAGTAGCAAGTGATTCTATGCGGCATTTATAATTTGTACCTACTTTTCGCTAAATTTCCGCAATTTAGGTATTGACTTCCCTCAAAAAAGACGATACAATGTGGATACATATGTGGATTCTACTTTCGCAAATTGTATAGATTTACGAAAGAAAACTTCACCTCTACACCAACCAAAATCATTATCCCCCTAAAAGGATAAATGATACCGTAAAATTTCATAAGAAGTCCGAGGATGCTGCACGGCTGTTGCCCGAGCTGTAAAAGGCCAGGCGACCGCCTAAAAGGAAAGGGGTGCAATTCCCCATGCGGTCGGCACTGTAAGCGCAAGGATATGATCGAGGCGGGAAACCACTGGGACGAAAGTCCGTCATTGCGAGAAAATCGTGAGAAGACAGATCATAAACGCAGAGAGTATCTCATGGCGCAAGTCAGTAGAATTGTGTAGTTAGGACTCAAAGGCAGCGGGCGCTCTCTCCGTGGTGCTGATATGGCAGAAGTGTACGCTGATGACCCGGTATGGGTTTATCAGCGCTTTTTTGTCATGAATCATTAAGGAGGTGTGCCCATGGGTAAAGTAGCAGGTGCGCAAAATTTTGACGGAGCGAATTGGTACGAGCAGCACATTGCCAAAAGAACACGGGATGCATTGGCTGAGCAGGACCGCGCTTTTGCGGAAAAACACGCAGGCGACAGCCTGGATCAGCTGGCGGCCTATCTCCGGCGCTGCGCCGGACATTGGGGAAAGTCCCCTGCCCCCATCGAGATCGTCGGTGGCAGTTACATCGCAGAGCGCTTTGGCGATTGGAAAGATGCGCTGAGAGCCGCCCACTTGAATCCTATATACAAAAAACCCCGCAATAGAGATTGCGGGCGCTATCAAAACGAAAAGAAAATCCAAATTCAGATGCATCGGAGCGAGCGTGACGCTAAACGGGCAGCACGGGTTGAGCGAGTCAAGCAACGCCAAAGCAAATGCGCTGTTCACGAAGCCACAGAGGAAACCTTCGTTGCAACAGATGTAATGCTTGAGTAAGGTTTGCCAAGTCGAGGGCGGAGATCCGCCAGCTTTTCCATATGGGCAGAAGGGGCTTAGCCAGCCCCTTCCGCCCAACCTCTTAACGAAAGCACCTTTCGCCTTGGACAGATCGGAACGCGACACCAATTATAATAGGGTGTCGCGCCCCTATATAACCTTGTTATTTTCTTATTGGATGCGAAAATGTGCTCGCAGCTAAGGTAATAATGCCGGCAGGCCTTATTATAAAAAAAATTCTGAGAGGAGATTGGAAATGCAAAAGACAGCGAAAAAGTTCCTTTCAATGCTGCTTGCGCTCATGATGGTTCTATCCATCCTTCCCACGGCAGTCTTTGCAACGGAACAAGGCACAGTAGCTGCGCCGCTGGATAGTATTGTTCCCTATGGTGCGAATGACCAGACCACAGGAACGGCAACTATCAGTGTGCAGAACTCTGTGACCTTTACCGGCTACTCTGCTTTCGAGAATGTGCCCTACTACTTGGTCACCGTTCCCGCAGGCACGACCTATGTAAAGGCCACATACAAAGACGCTGCCATACTGACCAATGCCACAAGCGGTGTTGCATCCGGCTACTACGCCGATGTGCCGCAGTGGACTGGCGGCGGTGTAGAAATGGCCTATACGGAGAGCGGTGGGGATATCACAATTACAATTCCCTTGAACTACTCCCGTACCGCCGAGGATGGGACTACGGTCCAAAAGAGCTTTGTGCTGGGTGCAGATGGTAGCGGAACTGCCTATGCGCCGGAGTATGACGGCAGCGCCAGCTATGCGCCCGTCCATTTCCTCGCCTTCACCTATGAAGGCAAGTCGGCACCTACGGTCGCTCCCGGTGCAATTGCCACAGCTAATGTAACACTCGGTAATGCCTGGACGCTGGATGTGGCTGAAATGTTTACGGATGCCGATGGCGATGCGCTGACCTATACGGCAACCGTCAACGGCGCTACGCAAACGCTGAACGGCTCTACCTTGAGCTATACCCCTACTGCGGCTGGTGAGTATACGATCGTGCTTACCGCTACCGACGACAGCGGCACGGCCACCCACACCATTGTTCTGACCGCTGCGGAGGGCACACAGGTCCCGCGGCTGAAGAGCGGCGTCCCGGTCACCGCAAGTGCAACCGTTTCGGTAGGATACGCCTATAACCTGTCCGATCTGCAGGCTGGCAACATCTTCGAGAATCCGGACGGTTCTTCCTTGAGCTACACCGACTACTATTATTATAGAACAGCCGGGACTGGCGAAAGGAAGGGGCCTTACTACTTCTCCACGGCTCTGTTCGGTGCTACCACGATCCAAATCACGGAGAACACCGCCGATACATATGTCTATGAGTTCCATGCCATGAACTCTGCCGGTCTGTCCACGGACACCTGGACGCTGACACTGACCGTAAGTGACTCGATCGAGCAGCACTATACTTTCCATGTTGGTCAGGATATGAACTATTCCACCAATGGCAGCCAGTATCCGCTGATCAAGCTCTACAAGACGGCTGGTCTTGACGATAAGGGCGCTGACTACCTGGCTTCCTATGAAGTTGATGGCAAGACCCAGTACATCTATGAGGACCATGACCAGTCCATCGCCGTGGTTAACGGCAAATACATGATCACTGTCAAGGGGCAGGATTATGAGCTGAAAGGTTACAGCCCTCTGACCTTTAAGGCCAGTGATTTTACCACGGCTGACCCCAATTCCACCGGCACGCTGGCAGATAACTACAACAATTTCTATGCCAGCCTGGCCGCCGGCAGATATTCCTTCCGCGCCTATGGCTACAAAGCTTCGGAAACCAGCGCAAATGTTTACCTGGGCGGCCACAGCTTGACCCTGCCCACAGAGACCAATGTGGACGGCGGCACCGGCGGCGGCGCGGATATTTATCTGCGCCTGCACTCCATCTATACCACGAGCAAAAAGAACAGCAGCGACTATTTTACTGCTGATGACTATACGGCTCGTGTGGTCATGCCCAGCATGGGCGGCGATGTGCAGCATGGTACGCCCTATCCTTCCGGCAATTATACTTACTACCCCTTCATGCTGTACTCTGCCGGAAACGCAGCCCTTTGGAATGCCTATGTGGAACCCATCGGCACCTGTGCCGAGGACTACATCTTCACTCAGGCGATCAACAACACGACTGCCGCCGGATACACGGTTGTTACAAAGAGCCTGGCGCTTTCCCAGGCCATCAACCTGACGGTGACGGTTCCTGCCTATGCGGACTTCAACCTGTTTTTCCAGCATAATAATTTCAACACACAGATTATTGAGCCGAAGACGGGCAGCACCAGTGGCGATGCAAGCGCATCCGCTGACGCTACCAGAACGCTGACCTACAAAATCAGCAAGAGCAATTCCAACTACACCTGGCGCTTGAAGGACATCCGCAGCGGCACCACTTATGTGACCAAGGCCGGATGGCTCCAGAGCAGCACCACCAGTTTTGCGAAGGAATTCACCTTCAATGCTGGAGACTCCACGGATCAGTATTCCCACAGCTTCTCTAATCTTGGCACGATGGCCAAGACCCGTGACGAAGCGGAGATTCAGACCTTCTTGTCCCCCAGCGGCTACAAGTACACGAGCGGGACAGAGCGTATCCGTTCTTACCGCCTGTGGCAGATCATCAACTCTGACGCGGCAAATATCATGATTGAGCCTGAATTTGAGGTTCATACGCTGGCTGGTTCGCCCACCCTGCGGAAGTCCAACGGAGGCAACGCCGAGAACAACTGGCTCGATGTGAAACCGAACGGAACGACCATCCTTGCCGTGAATTACAAAGCACTGGATGTATATGCGGCAAACGACACACATGGCACCCACGGCGGCTTCTATCCGGCCACGAATCCGGAGCGTACCAGTGTTTTTGTGCTCAGCAGCGAGGAAAACGGTACCGCAACGGCCAATATCGCCTATAATTCCAACGGCTTGAGTTCTTCTCGCCCGTCGGCGTGGGATTATAACTACGACAACTGGTTCTATCTGAGCAACGACACCGCCCCCACCCTGGACTTCACGGTGGCAAGCAATAGCGAAGACTATGGTGTGTCCAATGTTCAGTACGCCATTGTCACCACCAACAAGACCACCATGGAGAGCGCTCTCTCCGGCTGGACCACCTTGACGGCGGATTCCAACGGCAAGTACCATGCAAGTCTCCTGGGCTTCCGCAATGCGGGGCTGGCCGGTGGTACTGTTGTCATCAAGATGACAGCTAACAACAAGGTGTCCTACAGTCTGGCTCGTGTGGCCGAAGTGACCGCCACGGTCACCAACGCCTCCAATCCCCAGGAGACGGAGATCATGCCCGGCGATAAGGTGTCTCTCACCTTCGAGGGCAGCTACCGTGGCATCTACAAGTACAGTGGTATCTTCAACCCCACTACCTACAACCTGTTCTATTCCATCGGCGATACGGCCTATAAGACCAATGTCGCCCAGTATCAGCAGATGGATCAGGCCAAGCTGGAGCTGACAATCCCGACGAATGTGGACTTTGGCTCCGGCAGCACCGCCAATGTTCAGCTCACCAACGGTTATACCTACGGCTCCATGTACTCGGCGGCGAACCCGTTTGCCACCCTGTATAACATGTCGAATACCGGCGTGGGCACGAACTTCAATGCGGTCACGGTGAACTTCTGCTTGAACCGTTTCCCCAATGTGAATGTGGAGGTCACTCCGCGCTATAACTTCAAGCTGAAGCTGAATATTACCAATCCCACCACCGCCACGCCCACTGTGACGCTGACGGATGCCGCAGGCAATGTTCATACCGCCAACAGCAATGGCGAGTATGAGAACCTGCCTTACGGCACTTACACCTATGCGGTGCTCTGCGCCGGCTGCGACTATGTCTACGGCAGCTTCTACCTGGGCAGTGCAGACAAGGCCAATGTGTCCGGCGGTGTGCTGACCAAGACCATTCCGCTGACGGCCTCTGCTGCCGGCGCATGGGACGGCACCACCAAGACGCAGCCCACTCTGGCCGATGGCGTGTATCAGATTGGTAACGCAGCGGAGCTGGCTTGGTTTGCGGCGCAAGTCAACGGCGGGAGCTATGCCATCAACGGTGCGCTGACGGGTGATATTGACCTGGCCGGCTACAACTGGACGCCCATCGGCGGCACTACCGCCAGCACGGCCTTCAAGGGCAGCTTTAACGGTAATAATCACACCGTGAAGAACATGGGCATCTACTATAGTGCCACCACTACCTCGGCTCCGTATAAGGGACTGTTCGGCTATGTGAACGGCACCAGCAGCAGCTACGCCACCATTCAGAATCTGAAGGTGACCGGCAAGATGTACCTGACCTCCACGGGCAGCGTTGCCAACGCCTATTCCGGCGGCGTGGTGGCCTACGCCAACTATACCAACATCTCCGGCGTTGTCTCCGATGTTGACATCACCGTTACCCGTGTGAATGGCAACTGGAGCAGCGTGGGCGGCGTTGCAGGCCGTCTGGTGAATTCCAACGCCACCAACTGCGGCAACGAAGGCACCATCCATGCCTATCAGTATGTGGGCGGCATCACCGGCTACGCTACCGGTACCATTACCGGCTGCTACAACGGCGGTGCGATCACCGGCAACGGCTATGTGGCAGGCATCGTGGGTCAGACCACCAAGGGCGTCACCGCTTGCTACAACACCGGCAGCATCACCGGTGCCGGCAACTATGTGGCGGGTATCGTGGCCTTTGCCTCCGGCGCGTCCGCTTCTGTCAAGAACTGCTACAACCGGGCCTATGTGGAGAGCACCGGCAGCAATGTGGGCGCTGTGGTCGGCATGACCAACAACGCCTCCGCAGCGATGTCCAACCTGTATTATCTGGACTTCACCTGCAGTCAGGGCATTGGCAGTGCCAAGAGCACCTCTCAGACGGCCACTGCTAAGACCAGAGCAGAAATGGATTCCGCAGACTTCGTGACCAGCATGAACACGGGTCTGACCACCGCAGCCTTCGGCTCCAGCCGGTACAGCCCCGCTCTGACCTGGCAGACCGACTTGATTGGCCTGACGACCCCGACTGTGGGCAATGTGAACCTGGATCCCTTCGGATATGTGGATGAGGAGGATCTGGCATTGCTTACGGAGTGGAAAGATGCAGGCAAGACAAAAAAAGACTTGACTGCGGAGCAGTGGGCACAAGCTGACCTCAATGATGATGGTAAGTTGAACGACGAGGATGTGGAGATTCTCGCTGCATATTTGGAAGATCCTCGCCTCAATGACTTGTCTTAAATTGAAGGACCAGTAAGGATTATAGCACGTCTGCGATGCGATCTAACGGATATACTGTATCAAGTAGTATGGTGAGCCTGATGGCATTGCACTTGTAAAACGCAGGTCTGGGGAATCCGCTTGCGGATTCCCCGGACCTCATACTTTTATTTGGAGAATAGTATGAAAAAACGAATTCTTTCCCTGATACTGACCTGCGTTATGCTTTTAAGCATTACCCCTGTTGTGTATGCAGCGTCGCAAATTGATGATGTTTTTAGTGTCACTTTTGATAATACGGCCCCTAATCCCGGCGAGACAATAACCGCTGTCATGTCATTGGATAGAAGTACAGCGGATGTATATAGACTTTGGAGTTCAATATATTATAACAAAGATGTCCTCTCCTGTGAAAAAGTTGAATTTTACGGGACTGAGATTGCATACGAAATTACAGAAGACACCGCTGGCGAATATGATAGCGAAGTCCGGTTTGACGAGAACGGTCGATCTGATGACTCTGTTGCTCAAAAAATTCAGGCATTGCCGCAGGGGCCTTTTGCAAAGATTACCTTCAAAGTGTCCTCAACTTGCGATATAGGGCAAGCAATTAACTACCGTGTGAAAGGCGGTGTATATGCCAAGACCGGAAGACTTCCAACTAAAAAATGGGAAAATGATTTTACAATGACAGTCGGTACGGACTCTGATCCGAGAACCGAGACCGGCTACACTGTTTCTATGGGCGCTGACCAGCAGGTTGCTGCGGGCCAGCAAGTGCGTATCCCTGTGACCGTCGCCTCCGGGGAAAAGGGCATCACCGGCTTCAACGCCTATGACATGACCTTTACCTATGACCCGGCAGCCTTGACCCTGAACACCAAGACCGGTGACGCCGCCAATCTGACGGTGGAGGACAACAACGGTACCGTTCGGGTCCGCCGCTACGGCGCTACTCAAGCTTTGGGCGAGGCCCTGGCTCTGGACTTCACCGCCAAGGCGACTGCCACCTCGACCGTGAAACTGACCAACGCCAAATTTGATCTGGATGCCAACTCCATCAACTTTGACGCCCCGGATGCCACCATTTCCGACGCCGACACCGTGGTCAACGCCAATAACTTCACCGTGACCCTGCCGGATGCGTTCACCTCTGACGAGACCCGCCTGGTCCCCAACGGCGGCAGCTTCACCTTCAAGCCCGTGGACAGCCACTATACCTACACCTTCACCGTGAAGATGGGCGACACCGTCACCGAGGGCTTGACCTTCGGCGCAAATGACACCTACACCATCGAGAATATCTCCGGCAATGTGGAGGTCACCTACACCGGCAAGACCCCCAAGCAGTACGATGTGAAATACAAGATTGACGAAGATGTGGAGCAGGATGTGACCAAGGGCCCGGAGACAGTCACCTATCTGAATGACTACTCCTTCGTCGTCACCCCGAGGGCCGGCTACTCCTACCGTGTAATTTACAGTGTAGACAACGGGGATCCCTTTGTCCATACAGTCATAGCGGTCCCCACTGCCAATGACGATGGCACCCTCACCTACACGATCCCTGGAAAAGAAATCGTTGGAGGTGTGGAAATATGGATCGACCCCAACACAGAATCTGGTATTCCGGTCGTGTTCACCGGCAACGGCGTTGAGGACGCAGCCTCCGGGAATGCAAGCTCTATGGGCAAGAATATGCCCTACTACTTCACGCTGAACCAGCGCGAGAGCTGCGACTACACCGTCACGGCTTACTATCAGCCCCTCAGCACTCCCACAGCTTCTAAGAGGCCCGCCACCGTGCGCAGCCTTGGCAATGGGAAATATGTGGTCGAGGCCGTGAATTATAACGACTATCTGTATGGATACGCCAGAAGCTGGAACCTGGTCGTGAAGGTGGAAAAGGTCTCCCACAGCGCGGAGGAAGTGACCGTGTCCAAATATCTGGAGCTGAACGACAAGACCATGATGCTGGTCACGGTCAAGGGCACCCCCGAGGGCGGCAGTGCCTTCACCTATGACGGCAACACCATGTATAAGGTCGAGGGCTACGGCACGGACCGGTATGCATGGCTGGTGATCGTGGACAAGGGTCAGACCCTGACCCAGGAGGAGGCCGCCGCCAAGGTCGCCATCTCTGCCGCAGACAATGTGGTCACCATCACCCTGGGCTTCGATGTGAACATGACCGGGAAGGTGGATGTTAACGATGCGCAGCTGGTCTACGATATGTATAACGGCACATACAGTGACTTCACCAAGGTTTCCGTGGAGAAGTTCCTGCGGGCCGATGTAAACGCCACTAAGGTGGTGGATCACACCGACGCTGTGGCCATCGTGAATCAGTTTAAGTAAGGTCCTGCCAGCCTCCCTTCCCCGGCGGGAGGGGAAGCTATCCCCCGTTGGGGGCTTCGCACCGGCCAGGCCGGGCAAAAAACGGCCCAACCGGTCGGAGAGAGAAGGAGATCAGCATGAGAAAACGCATTTTTACACTATTGGCAGCCCTGTGTCTGCTGCTGTGTCTGCTGCCCACCGCAGCCTTTGCCTCGCAGACGGGCGGCAAAACGGACGAGAGCCGCAGCTACAATTTTGACCTGTCCGTAGGCGGTGCATACGAGGTGCGGGCCACCACCGGCGAGACCATCACCGTGACCCTGGTGCTCAAGCGCACCGATGCCCAGGAAAGCGCCGATATGTACGGTATGCAGACGGAAATCGAGTACGACGACACCTTCCTCCAGCTGGTGGACGGCAGCGTCATGACCGCCCCCGGCATCCGCTGGAGCGACTTAGGCCGCCGCACCGGCGGGCGGGCCTTCTATCTGAACTTCGTGTCCTTTAAGGGCGGCGAGGCGTGGGAGCCGGAGGTGGTAGTGGGCAGCTTTCAGATGAAGGTCATCGGCACGAAGGGTGTGTCGCAGCTTATCCCCACCAACACCCTGGTTTCCACTCAGGACGGCATGGCCGGATACACCGTGAAGGATAATAGCGTGTCCGTCATCGTCACCACGGACTGCACCGTTACCTTTGAGAGCAACGGCGGCACGGAGGTCCCCTCCCAGACCGTCCAGTACGGTGAAAAGGTGAAAAAGCCCGAGGACCCCATCCGGGAGGGCTACCACCTGGAGGGGTGGTACAGAGACCTGGACCGCACCCAAAAGTGGGACTTCCACAAGGACACCGTTAAGGGCAACATGACCCTCTACGCCAACTGGGCCGAGGGTGCCGCCGCAGGAAGCGTCACCTGGTGGATCATCGGTGGCGTGGGCCTGCTGGCCCTGCTGCTGATTCTGCTGGCTCTGCTGGGCAAGAAGAAGGTTCGCTTTGAGACCAGCGGCGGCACAGAGCTGGAGGCCGTTTCCGTGAAGCGGGGCAGCGTCATTGGCGAAGTCATGACGCCCACGAAGCCCGGCGCAGTGTTCGGCGGCTGGTATGCAGATCAGGCGCTCACCAAGCCCTGGGATACACAGAAAGACCCGGTGCGCAGCAACATGACGCTCTACGCACGCTGGATGTAATCTACGCATAGATGAGGTAAACAAATATGAGAAAACGCATACTATCTCTGCTGCTGGCACTGACTTTGGCTCTGTCGGCAGGCGTATTCGGCGTCATACCGGCGCTGGCTGCGGATTCCTGCGTTTCCGTGAAGGCGGATGCCGTCACCACCGGCGAGGTTGTGGCCGGCAGCTTGCTGGAGATCAAGCTTTCAGATGTCTTTGAAGATACGGACGGCCATACGCTGACCTACACGCTGACCAACGCAGCGCAGTTCAGCGTCCAAACCAAGGTCAAGGACGGCTCACTCTATGTATCAGAGAAAGACCCCGGCACCTATGAGCCAAAGGTCAAGGCGACCTGCTCGGACGGCAAAGAGCTTACAGCGACCTTTACCATCACGGTCAAGGAAGCTCCCCACGGATTGGACGCACAGTATAACTACGATGAGACCCCCGCCAAGAAAGTCACGGTGTATGTGACCATCTCCAACGACGGCGTGCCCATCCGAGGCCGCGACGGCACGGTGCTGTGCCACAAGGCCATCACCGTCCCCTACTTTGACTTGGGCCGGTACAACTTGAGCGAATACTACCGCTATCACACGGAAAACGGAGAAGGCAAATACATCGACGAGAACATCGTGGAGCGGCCCACCGGCCTGCACCTGTATCTCTATCTGCTGGAGCGCTACTTCATCGGCCTGCCGGAGGAGCAATGCTGCAAGGGTGCCTATCCTCGTGACGCGCTGGCGAGCTTTAAGCTGGGTGAAGATGTTTGTTACATGGATGAAACACCGGCCTATACGGCAGACAGCTTTGCCGCTCTGACTATCACCGGCTCGCCCACCAGCCTGTATATGGCCAACTTCTGGGGTCATGATGAGAACCTGATGTACTACCGCAACCACTGCTTTCCCTACATGAGTCCCGGCTGGGGCTCCACCTCCGACTACATCGTGCTGTCGGACGGCGATACGTGGGATGTGGCCATGTTCACCAACTGGAGCTTCTGGTCCAGCGGCGGTGCATTTACCTGCTTTGACAAGGACGCGTACAATGCCCGCCCCGGCATGGAGATGACGATCTCCTCTCAGGCTTACGGCACGACCTTTGAGGGCAGCGACTTCTATCCCTTCTCGAACCTGGATGTGTTCCTGTATAACGACAAGTGGGAGCAAATCGAGCAGTACAAGGAAGCGGCTGACGGAAAGAGCACTTTCTCCTTCACCGCCCCCACAGAGGAGGGCACCTACTACCTCGTGGGCATGGACCCCAACCGGACGATCCCCAAGGACGACAGCGGCGGCACGAACTATGCCAAGATCGCACCGGCCACAGCCATCTTGAATGTGGCGGCGGACGCCGAGCTGGAGCGCCCCTTCCAGTCCATCTCTGTCAACGGCACGAAGCTGAATGCAAAGAACATTTCCTATGAGGGCATCGTTACCCTGGGCAGCGAGGACAACGAGGAGTTCAAAAATGTCTACGAGGAGATTCCCAAGTACCATGTGATCGTTCCGGAAGGAACAGAGAGCGTTGACATTACCTACAACGAGGGCGTGGATATTTACCACGCAGACGCTACTGCATACGGCTACGAGACGGACCTTGCTGTAGATGTGGTGTCCTCGGCAACTATCCGCTCTGTTACCTTGAAAAACAGCTACAAGGCCAACAGTGACGGCACCCAGACTGTCACCACCCCCGTCACCCGTTATATCCGCAATGCGGACGGAACAGCGATGGCGGTCACACTGGAATCCAGCAGCACTAATAATTTTAGGCCCGTCGCCCTGTTCACCTTTGAGTATGCAAAGGCAGACACGAAGCCGGATGTGATATATGGGGATGTGAACGGAGATGGCATCATAAATTCCACGGATGCAGCAATCGTCTATCGCTCGGTTAATGGAAGATACACACTGACAGATTCTCAGAAGTTGTCGGCAGATGTTAACGGCGATGGTGCTGTAAACTCCACAGATGCTGCGTTGATCTATCGTTATACAAACGGGAAAATGAGTAAATTCCCCGCAGAATCCTAAATACCATAAGGAGGTTAAACACAAAATGAAAAGAACTCTTTCCATTCTGTTGACAATCGCCATGATTATCAGCCTTATCCCTGCTGTATTTGCTGCTGATGTTCCGACGATGTCAACAACAGTTGATAAGACAGAGGTTCAGCCGGGTGATACGATTACGCTTACACTGTCGATCGACAAGACCATTACGAACCTGAATAACTGGGAGTGGGCAATTTATTTTGACAAGACTGCTTATGTCAAAACCAGCGGCGAGCTTGAACCTGGATGTATGTCGGGCACGGGCACTACTGGCGCAGTGGGAGATAATGTTGATATCCTTGGTAAAAATGCCATCCGGGTATCCGGCCTGAGCACTACAGGCGACCCTGTCACTCTTAACACCGGCAAGATTGCCACTGTTACCTTTACGGCAACGGAGAACATCACGGCAGAAAACGCTCGTATTGAGGTCAAAACCGAAGCGCTACCTGACTATGATACGCTTAAAGACAACGATGTCAAATTAACCGGCAACATCATTGATGTCACAGTGAAGTCCAGTGAAGCCAAGGGCTACTCCGTGTCCATGGGTGCGGACAAGCAGGTAGCCTCCGGTCAAATCGTGGAGATCCCTGTGACCATCGGCAACAACGACGGCAAGAACGCCTACAACGCCTACGACATGACCTTCTCTTTTGACCCCACCATTCTGACGCTGAACATGGAAGCCACCAGCATCGAGGGTTATCGCGTGATTCCCGGCAGCGGCACCGTGCGAATCGTGCGTTACGGTAAAGCCGCCGAGCTGGGCGACGCGCTCACTCTGAATTTCACCGCAGCCGGTCAGGGCCAGTCTGCGGTCAAGGTCACGGCGGCGTATGTGGATACCAATACCAATGCCATCGAACTTGATGCCCCCGCCGCCATCGTGCTGAACGGTACGACCACCATCACCGTCAACGGCTACACCGTGACTCTGCCGGACGACTTCACTCGTACCGATGCAACAGGCTCCGTGATCGAAGCGGGCGGCAATCTGACCTTCGTTCCCAAGGACCCCAACTATGACTACACCGTGACCGTCACCGTCGGCGGCGGCGAGACAACGACAGTTAGCCCGGACGAGAATGGCATCTACACTGTGGCGAATGTCAACGGCAATGTGGAGGTCACCAGCACTAAGACCCCCAAGACCTTCACTGTCACCCAGGGCAATGATACCACCGGTGCTGCGACTGCTACTTACCAGACTGACTACACCTTCAAGCTGACCCCTGTGGATGGCTATGTCTACAAGATGGCTGTGACCATCGGCGGCAAGGCATACACCGGCTTTACGGCCCAGGTAAATGACGACGGCACCACCACCTACACCATCCCCGGTGCGGATATCACCGGCGAAATCGTCATCAACAGCAATAAGCAGGTCAAGCTGCCGGAAACCTACAAGGTCACCTTTGCAGGCACCGGCGCAGGTGATGCTACCGGCGAGAGCACCGTTCAGGAAAAGGCTAACTACACCTTCACCGTGGCCAAGCAGAAGAACTTTGAGTACACCATCACTGCCACTATGGGCGGCAAGGATGTGACTATCACCGAGGGAGCCGACAACACCTACACTATCGCCAATGTCACCGGCGATCTGGTCATCACCATCGAGAAGAAATCCACTCTGACCATGGAGGTAGCTGTTTCCGAGTATGTGCAGATGGATAACAAGACCGTGTTTCTGGTAACCGTGACCGGCACCCCCGAAGAGGGCAAGGCTTTTGCCTACGGCGATAATGTCATGTATAAGACTACCGCTTACGGTGAGAATGTGTACAGCTGGCTGGTGATTGTGGACAAGAATGAGGTATTCACTGTGGCTACGGCTGAGGCCAATATCAACCAGGCCAGCGCCACAGCCGAAGAAGTGAAGCAGAGCTATGATGTCAACGAGACAGGTGTTGTGGACATCAACGATGCGCAACTCACCTATGACATCTACAGCGGCAAGTACACCGACTTCGAGAAAGTCTCTGTGCGGAAGTTCCTGCGCGCGGATGTGAACCTTGACAAGGCCGTCAACTCCACCGACGCCGTTGCGGTCGTCAAAAATTCCAAGTAAACCAAGGCGAATCCATAGCTTCCCCTCCCTTTTGGGAGGGGAGGCAATTCGCCATATTTTGGGGCTTTACCATTGCCTCCTGTTTTAGGAGACGATGGTAAAAATCCAAAATAAGCATTTGGAGGATACCCGTATGAAAAAACATAGCGGCCTATATAGCGCCGTGAGTATTTTGCTGGTCATTGTGCTGGTGGCAGGGATCAGCCTCTCACTTCTTTCCTCCGGTCGGACAAGGCCGGAGAATCCCATCAGCACTCAGCCGGATCGGCTCCAGGCAGAGTCGCTGCAAGGCTCCGGCAGCACTGGCGGACAAAGCTCCGGCAAGGATAATACAGAGAATACGGATACTGCCCAGGACCCATCAGAGCCGCAGAAGCCCGACGAGCCACAGAAACCTGATGAGCCACAGAACCCGGATGACACGCAGAAACCCGATGACACCAAGCCGGATCCATCGGGCCCCACAGACCCCACGGATAACCCCGGCAAGGGCGACCAGGGCGGCTCCAAGTCAGACGATAACAAAGGCGGCTCCGAGGATTCCGGTGACCATGGTGATGGCACCGGCGGAGACGACGGGGACCACGGCGGCAGCGGAGGTGACCACGGCAGCGGCGGTGAGGAGGATGATACCCCCCGCATTTATACGACACTGAAAACCCAGCAGCTTACCAAGGCAGAGCTGCCCGACAGCAAGCTGACCTTTGTGGCCTATCCCCTGGGTAAGGGCGATCTGCATATCCGTGTCCGGCTGAAAAATGAGACCAATTCCGGAAACGGATTGCTGCTTACTTCTCAGAATAACCAGGACTACGAGGCACAGCTGGATTTCAACGCAGATAACCTCTTTGTGCTGTCTCTTTATGATGGGGAGACCTTTCTGGGACTTGTTCAGTACCGGGTGGGCTATTACGCGAATCTTGCGGACGATACCCACCCGACGGTGGGGGACTATCCACCCTCCATCGTTACCAATCTGGACGGGGCCAGCCTGGACATGAGCTCCCAAACCTTCCCCTTGACGGTGATTGCCCGTGCCAACGCAGAGCTGGGAGCCGGTGTGATCTATTCCAATCAAATTCGGGTCACGCTGGACGGCAAAACCGTGGAAAAGAGCTACGGCGATTCTCAACCCACCTACGAGTTGTATTTCGATCCCCCTCAGTTGGGCGATGAAGAGACCCACATCGTCCGGGTGCTGGCCTGGGATGGTAACGGAAACTCCACCATGAAGGTCTACACCGTCACCTATCACCAGATCAGTGAGGGCGACCCGGCAGGCTCGGTGGATGTGGTGCTGGATGCGACCACCATCGGCCTGGGCATTCTGGATACCGGTACGCTGGACATCGTGGAGGGCGAAACGGCGGCGTCCGTGCTGCTGCGCTTCCTGCAGGAGCGCGGTTATGAGCCGGATTACCAGGGGTCTGCTACCATGAACTTCTATCTGCGCCGGATTAGCCGGGGCGACATTGCCTACCGAGCCAATGTCCCGGAGCATCTTTGGGAGCTGATCCTGCGGGACGGCATCACCACCAATGACAACTATGACCGGGACAGCATCGGGGAGTTTGACTATACCCAAGGCTCGGGCTGGATGTACTCCATCAACGGCACCCTGTATGAGGGTACCGGCATGAGTGGCTACAAGGTCCGCAACGGCATTACCATTTATGTGCGCTTCACCCTGTCCTACGGCAAGGACATCGGCGGCTATGATTCCACCGGAGGCGGCTACGGTTCACTGAGCAGCTACTGCGGCCTGTGGATCAACGGCAGCTACCAAGCCCTTGGCCACGACTTCGTGGAGACGGACCGTTTGGAACCCACCGAAACAGAGGATGGTTACATCCACTATCGCTGCTCCAAGTGCCATGAGGAGAAAACAGATATTCTCCCGGCCACCGGCGGCGGAACGGAGCCAATAGAGCCTGCCCCTACGGAGCCCGGTCCCCACGGAACCGACGCCCACAGAGCCAACTTCCGAATAGGACCGGCTGATGCGGCGGAGGATGGGAAACGCTCTAACGGGACACGGGAACGGTAAAGTAGAAGGGCGTTGAAACGAACGATGGAGGATACTGCATGAAAAGTGCAACACGAATATTAGCGGCACTTCTTTGTGTGCTGCTTCTGCTCCCAACGGTGGTCTTTGCGGAGGCGCAGCCTTCTTTGGAAAAACAGATCGCACAGAGTGCGGAGGGAATGTCCGCTCTGGGCGGCAAGAAGGGTGAATTGCTGAAAGACCGGGAACTGTTTCCTGCAGGCGATTCCGTCTGCGATTGGCTGGCCATAGCTATGGCACTGTCCGGCACAAGGGAGAGCTATTCCGACTATTTGGCGGAACTGAAGGCCCATGTGGAGGACGCATACGCCAAAAACGGATGCCTGGACCGCAACAAGGCCACGGAATACCACCGGATTTCTTTAACGGTGCTGGCACTGGGGGGCAACCCCACCAACTTCGGCACGAAGCCCGACGGCTCGGCCATTGACCTGATCGCAGAGGGTACTTACAACTATGCCCGTGATCCGGGCGCTCAGGGCTTAAATGGCTGGATATGGGCGCTGCTGACCTTGGATGCCGGGGACACAGAGGTCCCGGCAGACGCCCTGTATTCCCGGGAGGACATGGTAAATGCCATTTCCGTTGCTCAGGAGCCGGACGGCGGCTTCGGCCTGATCCCCGGAAAATCGGATGTGGACATCACCGCTATGGCGGTGCAGGCCCTAGCTCCTTATCGGGACCAGATGGAGACCGAGATCGACGCAGCACTTTCCTATCTTTCCGGCCAGCTGACGGACACTTGCGGGTATATCGCCTACGGCGATGAAAACGCGGAAAGCACCGCCCAGGTCATCCTGGCCCTGTGTGCGCTGGGCATTGACCCGGAGACGGATAGCTGTTTTGTTAAGGGCGAGCACACCCTGCTGACGGAGCTTTCCCAGTTCCGAGAAGCGGACGGCACCTACCGCCATGTGCTGGAGGGGGCCGGCGACGGCCTGGCAACGGCCCAATCCGTCCTGGCCTTAGTGGCTGTGCAGCGTGTGCGGTCCGGGCAGCCGTGGGTGCTGCATTTTGACGGCACTCAAGCGCCCCGTGAGGCATTCGGCACAAACGGAATCATCATCTGCGCCGTGATCGGTGCGGTAGTCGTAATCGCCGCCGGTGCGATCTACATCATCGGCAGAAAGAGGAAAAAAGCATGAACAAGCTGACAGATCAAATTCAGGCAGAGGTCAACAAGGTCGTTTTGGGCAAGGGGGACATCGTCCGCAAGGTGCTGCTGGCCATCCTGGCACAGGGCCATGTGCTGCTGGAGGATGTCCCCGGCGTAGGCAAGACGACGCTGGCCAAGGCATTTTCCAAAACGCTAGGTCTGGACTCCAAGCGTGTCCAGTTCACCTCCGACACCCTGCCATCGGATATTATCGGGTTTTCCGTATTCGATAAGGCAGACGGCAAGCTGAAATATCAGTCTGGAGCCATTATGACCAATCTGTTGCTGGCGGACGAGATCAACCGTACCTCCAGCAAGACCCAATCCGCTCTGCTGGAGGCTATGGAGGAGTTGCAGGTCACCGTGGACGGCGTGACCCGGCCCCTGCCGAAGCCCTTTATCGTGCTGGCAACGGAAAACCCGGTGGGTTCTGCGGGTACGCAGATGCTGCCCGCATCCCAGCTGGATCGTTTCATGCTCCAACTGAGCATGGGCTATCCCAATCGGGCCAGCACGGCGGCACTGCTGAAGGATCGCCATCATGTGGACCCGCTCTCTGCCTGCCAGACAGTGACTTCCCCTGCCGAGCTGGAAAAGCTCATTGCAGAGGTCAGCAATATCCATGTGGCAGACCGAATTTATGACTATATTGCAGAGCTGGTGGATCTGACCCGCTCCAACGCCTATGTGACCCTGGGTGTCAGTCCCCGTGGCGCTTTGGCTGTGACCCGTGCGGCCAAGGCCAACGCCTACTTAGAGGGCCGGGACTATGTGATCCCTGACGATGTGTGCGCCGTGTTCCCGGATGTGTGCGTCCACCGTCTGATCCTCAACTCCAAGGCGCGGCTCCAGGACTATACAGCGGCACTGATCCTGCAAAATGTACTTACCTCCGTCCAGAAGCCGGATGTCCGGGAATTTTCCAGCAAATGAGAAAAACGATCTTAGGCAGCGCCCTGTGTTATCTGATCCTGCTGCTGGCGTTGGCGGCGCTGCTTCTTACAAGCGGCTCCTTCTGGGCGCTGGCCGGACTCTGCTTGCTGCTCCTGCTGCCCCTGGCCTCCTGGGCGGTCAATTTCTATGTCCGCAGGCACCTGCAGGCGGACATTCTGACCCCGGCCACAGCGGCAAAACGCACGGCAGTCAGCTGTCGGGTGCGTATCCGCAACGGAGCGTTTCTGCCCGTAATGCGCTATGGCTGTCAGGTCTCTATCCGCAATGATCTCACTGAGGAAGATCAGACAGTGACGCTGACCGGCAGCATCGGAGCCAAGGGTGAAAGCAGCCAAACCATCCTGCTGCAAAGCAGCTTCTGCGGCAGAGTGTATGTGCAGATCAGCCGGTTTACCCTGCTGGACTATCTGGGCCTGCTTCCCATGAAGGCCCTCGTGAAAGCGGATGCCCGTCTGACCATCCTCCCGGACCTGTATCCAATGGAGGCGGACATGACCGCCCGACCGGCCTATGCCGACGACGGCGCTTCCAATCGACGGGGTGAGGACCGCAGCGAGGTGTACCAGCTCCGGGAGTATCGCCCCGGCGATGACATCCGGCAAATTCACTGGAAGCTGTCCTCCAAGTTCGATGAGCTGATTCTGAAAGAGGCCAGCCAGCCGGAGAGCCGTTCCCTTTTGGTATTCTGGGATAAGCGCACCGGCGGTAACCCCCAGCAGATGGACGCACTGGCGGAGGTCGTGTCCTCCGCAGGCATGGCACTGCTGCAAAGTGGTGTACCCTATACCCTGTGCTGGACGGACCGGGACGATCTGCAGGTCCAGGACATTTCAGAGGAAAACCAGCTTTTGCAGGCTATCCCGGCTCTGGTAAAGACCAGGGGCAGCGCTGAGTGCCGCCTGCCCAAAACTGACGGTTACAGCCGAATTCTCTGTTTCGGCACAGCGCCGGAAGAACAGCTGCTCACGGACGGACGGGTGCATTTCATCCTCTGTACCGAAGAACAGTACCCCGGTGCGACCACCTTTGCCCCGCAGAATTATTCCGAGGCCATGCAGCGACTGGAGGTTTAACCCATCATGCGAAAAAATGAAAATGGACTCCAGTGGATTGTCACCGAAACGGCACAGAAAAAGCTGCACTTTCCCTGGGGCGCTTGGGTGGTCTGTGCCGTTCTGACGGTGGGCTTCTGCTTGCTTTTAACCGCTGCATTTCCCTCTGTTCCCTACCCATGGTGGGCTATGACAGCAGCTGCGATTTTGGTGCAGGCGGCGTTGCTGATAGTATACCAAACCAGAATCGGGAACTGGCTCGTTCCAGCGGGCATCGGCGTGTTGCTTCTTCTGAGCTTGGCACTGAACAAGTTTGCCCTACCCGGTTTTGGAACACTGACAAATGATTTCCTGACCCTGCTGACGAAAAAGACCGGGAAGATCTACCTGGACCTTGCGGCAGCGGATGCCCAATTTCTGCCTCTGGCGGTAACGGTTCTGCTACTGGCGGTGTCGCTGCTTCTCAGCCGCAGCGCATGGAGCGGACGGATGCTGCTGGCCTTGCCGATTCTGCTGCCCTGCTATGCAGCCCTGTTGCTGGGCTTGTTTCCCATAGGCATCGGCGGTGGGCTGCTGATTATTGGCACGGTGCTGCTGATGGTGCAGCACACGGCAGAGGGAGAAGCCCTTGCAGGCGTTCCGGCGCAGCTGATCTTGCCGGTCCTGTGTGCAGCGCTGTGTCTGCTGATTGGCCTGTCCTGCCAAGACAAGCTGAATACAGACATGGTCGAGACGATGCAAACCCAGCTTCACCAGCGGCACTACGACAGCGATACCAATTCCATGCCGGAAGGAAACCTCAAGAACTTACCCGCCTGGAATAAAAGCGACACCCCGGCGCTGGAAGTCACAATGGAGCAGCCGGAAAAGGTGTATCTGCGTGGGCAGGTCTACGACACCTACACCGGCACCGGCTGGAAAGCAGCCGATACCGAAGAAACCGCCCAATATGAGGACCTTTTCTATTGGCTCCATGAGGCGGGTTTCTACGGCCAGAGTCAAATTGCACTGGCGGATGGCTATACGGAGACGGCCACACCGCTGTCCATGACTATACGAAATCTCTCCGCCTGTTCCGCCCACGGCTACTACCCCTACGCCGTCTACGGCAGCGAAACGCTGGCAGCGGACCGCATCGGGGACACGAATCTGCCCCCGGCAGAGAGCCTGTATTATCTGAAAGGCAGCGTCCCGGACTGGTATCAGATCCAGCGGAACCTCTCCACAGCCCAGGGCCGGGAAAACATCGAGACCTATCTATCCAAGGAGCAGGCCTATGCCGACTATCTCCGGGCCGTGGACCTGCAAATGACCCAGGACAGCTGGGCCGTCCTCCAGCGGCAATTGAAGCTGGACACCCAGACCCGGACCATCAGCGACATCCGCACCATCATCTTTGACTATCTACGGGAAGCCATGACCTACGATGAGACTGCCCGGACCATGAACGGCAGCGGCGACTTCCTGCAATATACGCTGGAGCGCAGCGGACACGGCTACAGCGTCCATTACGCCACGGCAGCGGTGCTGATGCTGCGCTACATGGGCGTTCCGGCCCGCTATGTGGAGGGATATTACCTCTCGGCAGAGGATGCCGCCCGCTACAAGGCCGGTGAGACCATTACCCTGACGGAAGAAAACGCCCACGCCTGGGCGGAATACTATGTCAGCGGTGTCGGCTTTGTGCCGTTCGAGGTGACTCCCGGCTACATAGACGACGAGGAACTGTCCCTGGGCGGCGACAGCCCGGATGAGAATACCTATGAGAACAACACCCAGCAATTTGTAGAGGTGGAGCAGCCAGAGGAGGTCAACGAGCACAAGCAGGACCGATTTACCTTCTCACTGAATGCCCACTACCTACTGCTTCTTCCCTTGCTGCTGATCCTGCTGCTGGCCGGGTGCATTTTCCATCGCCGCAGGGTGTTTCGGAAGAAGATGGCCGCTATCGACGCCGCAAACGACCGGGAGGCCATTGCCATGCGCTATGGCTATGCCGTTTGCCTGCTGCGCCACAGTACGGTGCAGTTCTCGGAGGATGCTGCGGAGGCCGCAGAACTGAATCAAAAGGCGCTGTTCAGCACCCAGGAGATGACCCCGGAGCAGCGCAAGCAGGTTGACTCATTTGCCGTGCGTGTACTGGATGCCTGCAAGGGCAGCTGGACAACCTGGGAGAAAATACGGTACCGGCTATGGAACTGCCTGTATTGAAAAAAAGGAGGAAGGAAAATGCACAAAAGAGTAATGGCTCTGCTGCTGAGTCTGGTGCTTCTGCTCTCTGCCGCCATGCCGGTCACGGCGATGGCCGCAGAGGGGTACGCCGGTAGCTTTGTGCTTGTGGCTATGAACGCCAACAGCACCATCGTGGAGCCGACCCGTATCCAGTATAAATCTGGGCAAACCATTCAACAGGCGCTGGCGGATTCAGATATTGACTTTGTCGGCCTGGAAAACGGATTCGTCTATGAGATCAACGGCGTTTCCGCCAATTACCTGCTCTATTATGACAAGGGTGGCTATAAGCTGGACGCTCCGGCTTCTTCCGTCAAGGCCCTTTGCTTCCATGTATCTTCGACTTATTCGGACGCAGCTATCCAGCTGATTATCCAAATGGCGGATTACCTGGACATGACCAACCATGTGCAGAATTATCCGGCAGCGGCCAGTGCCTACGCAGCGGCGCTGAAGGGCCTGCGGACGGCAACTGCCGACTCGGCAGGACCATTGCTGAAAAACCTGAAAGACGCCATTGCCGAATATGCGGCCCTTCTGGACGGGACCAAATACACCGTCTCCGCCACAGCAACCCAAAACGGCAATGCGGTGGAGGCACCGATCCTCTCCCTTACGGATGTCTATGGCAATGTTACCACCGGCACCGGCAGCGTCCAAGTCATCGCCGGCGACTATAAGTTCTGTGTGTCCGACGGCGGATATAACCGCACAGAGGGAACGCTGACGGTCTCCGCCGACGCCCAGGTCGCTGCGACCCTGCCCTACGGCGAGTGGTTCGGCAATATCCGGCTGCTGGATGTCGATCAAGAACCTTACCGCGCTGCACAAAACCGTGCAAACCACACGGCGCAGTATTGGATCGAGGATACAGCCAATGCTCTGAGCAGCGTGTATCTGAATGCGGCGATGGGCAATGTCCCGAATACCAAGACCACCAAGCTCCGCACCATCTATACCGGCACCAACGGCAAGGATATGTCGGGCATATCCCGCAGCTGGAACAGCACAGCCACATCCCTTACTTATCTGCTGACCTCTGGCATGGAGGGCAAGACCTTCGCGCTGGAAGCACAGTATACAGGCTCGGACGGCTACACGCAGATTCAGTCCTACGATGTCACCGTGACCCGTGTGCCCACGCTGAAGGCTCTGGCAGCCACGGCGGAGGGGACCAAGCTGCCCCTGGAGTTTGCGCCCAACACCCGGGAGTACAGCCTAAAAACCGTGTCCTCCACTGTGGATATTGACGCCGCACCATTTGGTGAGGATTATACCGTCACCGGAACCGGGGCGGTGCAGCTGACCGGAGACACGCAGGATCACATGATTCAGGTAGCAGCGCCCAACGGGGAGCAGAGCACCTATACCCTCCACATTCAGAAGGTAGCTTCCGTACCGGTGACGCTGGCTGTGCCTTCCGGAACAACGGTGCAGGTGATCAATGGAGCAGGCTCCGAGATTGCCCCGGTGGACGGGATCTATCACCTGGTCCCCGGCGAGAGCTATACCTGCATCGCCACGAAGAACACCTGGTATCATACGCAGATCACCTTCACGGCCTCCAGCGGACTGAATGTGTCCGTCCCGGAGCCTGTCACCACCGACTGGCTGACCGATCTGGCATTCTACAACGGCACCTATGCTTCCAGCCGGATCGCCTACGCCGCCGACAAGACCTTCACGGCGGCAGACCACACCTACAACTATACGGTGTCCGACTGCAACAGCTCCGTTGCCATGCAGGCCACGGCAACCGGAACCGTGACGGCGCTGTATCGGACCCAAAGCACCGTGCCGGGGATTCATAATCTCGCACGGATGGAGACGATCACAACGCCTGTCAGCAAAACGGGTCTTGCTCAGAGCCTGACCTACGCCGTGGCCAAGGCCGGTTACGGCCAGACGGTGACGATCCGCATTTCCAAGACAGAAAACGGCACTACCTACTATCAGGACTACGATATTCAGCTGCTGCGGCAGCTGCACCTGTCCAGCCTGACTATTGCCACAAAGGATGAGACACTGCCCTTTGTAACTCCAAAGGGCGCAACGGCCCGCTTTGATCGAGATACCACGGATTATTATGTTAAGGTAGACCGGGAGACCGCCGCTCTCTACCTCTCCGGCACCTATCCCAACAGCAGAACAGACACCGCCTGCTGCGGCGGGTACTATGCCAAGGTCAACGGCGTACGCTATGACACGCTGGCCGGCGCGGAAGCGGTCCTGAACACAGACCTTTATAATGAGGATATTTCGGTACAGGTCTGCCACGCAGATACCGGCAGCATTGAGCTGACCTATACCGTCCATGTTCAGAAAAGTGACCCCATCCAACTGACCATCCAAACGACCCCGGCGGATGCCACGGTGTTCCTGACCAACGATCTGAACGGCAAGCGCATCGTGGAGAAAAACGGCACCTACAGCCTGACCCCCGGTGCCAGCTATTCCTACACTACCACCTGCGCCGGGTACATCGGTCAAACGGTGGAGCACTATACCGCCCCCGACAAGGACGGTACACTGACCATTACGCTAAAGAAGGCTCCAGCCAACGACAAGCTCATCAATTTCGATTCTGCGTGGCCCCACTTACGCCAAAACAATGAGAATAACGGTGTGGTGGACTACAAGACGCCGGTCTACGCCAAGGATGCCGAGCTGTACTGGGCTACCTCCATTGGATCCGGCTACGATGTGAACGCCTGCGGCTGCCCCATTTTGGTGGACGGTGCCATCTACACCTACTCCGGCTCCCGCATTTACAAGGTGGATGCTATCTCCGGCGAAATTCTCATTGATAAGCCCATGGATCACAACTCCAGCTTCGCCATCAACCCGCCCACCTACGCCAACGGCATGATTTTCGTGGGCCTGTCTGACGGCACGATCCAGGCGTTCGACGCCAATACCCTGGACTCCCTATGGATCTATCGGGACTCCATCGGCGGTCAGCCCAACAGCTCTATTGTCTATCACGATGGCTACATCTACACCGGTTTTTGGGTAGGCGAGATCAACGAGGCCCACTATGTGTGCCTGAGCGCCACCGACGAGGACCCCACGCAGACGATGGAAGAAAAGCTCCCCACTTGGTACTACACCAGCAAGGGCGGCTTCTATTGGGCCGGTGCCTATGTGTGCGACGACTTCCTGCTGATCGGCACGGATGACGGCGCTTCCGGCTACACCACCGGCAAGCCCAGTCTGCTGTCCTTTAACCCCAAGACCGGCGAACTGCTGTCCTCCTACAAGATGAATGTGACCGGCGACATCCGCAGCTCTATCACCCATTACAACGGCAAGTATTACTTCACCAGCAAGGGCGGCTACTTCTACGAGGCCACTGTGGACGAAAAGGGTACCATTGAGGATGTCCGCACCTTGAAGCTCTACAACTATGCGGACGATCCCGCCAATCCCGCCATGTCCACCTGCACACCCACCATTTACAATGGGCGGGCCTATATCGGCATCTCCGGCACGGCACAGTTCGGCGCATACAGTGGCCATAACCTTACGGTCATCGACATCCCCAACTGGGAGATCGCCTACACTGTGCGCACCCATGGCTATCCCCAAACCAGCGGTGTTTTGACCACTGCCTATATGGAGGAGACAGGCTGCGTCTATGTGTATTTCTTCGATAACTTCACCCCCGGCAAGCTCCGGGTGCTGGAGGACAAGCCCGGTCAGACCGAGGTTTCTCTGAAAACCATGGAGACCTATACCGCCAGCGGAAAAACGGAGACCTATACGACGCCCTACAACATCTTCACCCCCAGCGGCGCACAGGCGCAGTACGCCATCTGTAGCCCCATCATGGATGAGTACGGCACCATCTACTTTAAAAACGACTCCGCCTACCTGATGGCCGTGGGCAGCACCATTGAACGCATCGAGGTCACGAAGCTGCCGGACAAGACGACCTACAATGTAAAAGACACCTTCGACCCCACCGGTATGCAGGTAACGGCCTACTACGCCAACGGCATGACCCGCGATGTGACAAAGTATGTCACCTGGTCCGATAAGCCGCTGAAGGCCAGTGATACCGACTTCCAGATCACCTTCCCCTACGCCATGTACCAAAACCGAGAAAACAGCGACACCCTGGAGATGGAATACGGCGTCCACTGCGATAAGCCCATGACTACCCTGACCCTGACCATTGGGGACCAGACCGAGGTCAAATACGGTGATGTAAATGGGAATGGTAAAGTCGATTCCACGGATGCCGCCATTGTCTACCGTTATGCAAATGGAAAATATCAGTTGTCTGCGGATCAACTTTTGGCAGCTGATGTAAATGGTGATGGTGTCGTGAATACGACGGATGCTGCATTGATCTACCGTGTAGCAAACGGAAAGCTGTCAAAGTTCCCGGTGGAACAATAAATCATAGTGGTACACGGAAATAACCCGGATATGAAATGACCTCCCCAGCTTGCCCACCGTGCGCATTGTACGGTGGGTAAGCCGCACTGACGGCAAAAAAACAGTTCTGCAAGGAGAAGACGCCTATGAAAAAACATTCCATTGCGCTGCTGCTCCTGCTGGTGCTGCTGACCGGCTGCGGCGCAAAGACAGAGGAGGCACCATGGCAGACCGCCTACCGTGAAACGGGTAAATATCTACAAGAGCAAGATGCGCTTTCCGCAGGCTCTGTTGGCGGCGAGTGGGCGGTGATCGGCCTGAGCCGTGCCGGACTTCTCAGTGATGAGACTGCGCAGAGCTATGAGCAGACGGTAGAGGACTATGTCAAGCAAGCAGGTTCCGTGCGGCTGCACCACGCGAAATCCACTGAGAACTCCCGCGCCATCTTGGGCCTGACGGCTGCCGGATATAATGCCGCCAACATGGCGGGCGTTGATCTGACGGCGGGCCTAACCGACATGGCCTATCTGCGGGCACAGGGTACCAACGGCCCCATCTGGGCGCTGATCGCGCTGGACTGCCATGGCTACGATATTCCCCAGTGCGCCGATGGCGAGGAGCAGACCACCTGCGAGGGACTGGTGGCGGAGATTCTCTCCTATCAGTGCAGCGACGGCGGCTGGGCGTTGATGGGCGACGAATCCGATGTGGACATGACCGCCATGGCCCTGACATCTCTGGCCCCTTATCAGGAGGAGACAGACATCAAGGCGGCAGTTGACGCGCCGCTGACCTATCTGTCCGATGCCCAGCAGGCCGATGGCGGCTTCATGAGCTGGGGCGCGGCCAACAGCGAGTCCTGCGCACAGGTCATCGTGGCTCTGACGGCGCTGGGCATTGATTCCGCAGCGGACAGCCGCTTCGTAAAAAACGGCGCGTCCCCGCTGGACGGCCTGTGCGCCTTTGCCTGCGAGGGCGGCGGCTTCCGTCACAGCGATGAGGTATGGCTACCGAGCAGGGCTTCTACGCACTGGCCGCCTGCGACCGCTTCCGGCAGGGCCAGACACGCCTGTTCGACATGACGGATATTGAGGTGAAGTGATATGCGGCGATCCAAACCTCTGTGCACATTGCTTCTGGCACTGCTCCTGCTGACCTGTGCCGGAGGGAAAACCGGCTCCTGTAGAGCCACAGGACAGCGATGTGGATGCGGACACAAAGTATACCTGCATCATATCCATCTCTTGCGAGACGATCTTGGACAATATTGATAAGTGCGTTGAGAGCAAGAAAGCCCTTGTGCCGGAGGACGGTATCATCCTTCCAGCCACAGAGGTAACGTTCAGCGACGGCGAAAGTGTCTACGATGTACTGCAGCGTGTCTGCAAGGCAAATAAGATACACATGGAGTCCAGCTTTACGCCGGTGTATAACAGTGCCTATATCGAGGGTATTCACAATCTGTACGAGTTCGATGTAGGGAAGCTCTCCGGCTGAATGTATGCCGTCAACGGATGGTTTCCTAACTACGGCTGCTCCCGCTACCAACTGAATAACGGCGATGTGGTGGAGTGGTGCTATGCCTGCGATCTGGGAGAAGATCTCGGCAGTGGTATGGGAGGATAATGGAGGCACCAGAATATAGAGAACGCTGATATAGGAAGCGGAGTTCCCGGAACACATTGGCCTCTGGAGATATTCGAGAGGCCGCCTAACCATGCGACCAGACAACACAACAAAACGGACAAAAAGCCAAGGATGGCCCTTTGCGGCCATCCTTGGCTTTTTGTCCGCTTTTCATTATGCGGATACCAATTTCATTGCCGTGCCCCACCGTTTCTGCCGTTTGCGAGTTCTTCACAAATGACGAAACGGAGGGAATAAAAGGTCCCGTCAAGATTTATGCGCAAAATTGTTTGCAGGCTCCGGCGGAGTGAAGTCAGCCGGCAACGGAGGCGTCGTCCATAACCGCCTCCAAGTGCTTCATGTTCATGTATTTCTTGTTGCCCCACTGGGTGCCCGCCACATGGCGCAGCCGTGCGCAGACCAGCATCAGGGCGGAGTTGCCGTCCGGGAACGTCCCCACCACGCGGGTTCTGCGGCGGATCTCCCGGTTCAGCCGCTCGATCACGTTGTTGGTGCGGATGCGCGTCCAGTGCTCGCTGGGAAAATCGCAGTAGGTCAGCGTTTCCTCAATGCCGTCCTCGACCTTCTTGGCAGCTTCCTTCAGTTTCATGGTGCGCAGCTCGGCGACCACGGCTTTCGCCTTCTCACGGGACCCTTTTTTGCTCTCCTGGGCGTGGATCGCCTTGAGCATTTTTGCCACAATTTTGACCTTGGATTTGGGCACAACAGAGAAAACGTTGCGGTAGAAATGCACCGTGCAGCGCTGGTATTTGGCGTCCGGGAACACCTCGCCCACAGCCTCCAGCATCCCCATGTACTTGTCACCGACGATGAGCTTCACGCCGTCCAAGCCGCGCCCACGGAGCCACTGGAAGAAGCTGACCCAGCTGGCCTTGTCCTCTTTCATGCCCTCAGCGGCACCCAAAACCTCGCGAAAACCGTCCTCATTCACGGCGATCGCCACCAAAACAGCAACATTTTCGTACTCTCCGCCCCAGTTGCGGCGCAGGTAGATGCCGTCCACGTAGACGTATGGATAGTGGCCGCCCTGCAAGGGGCGGTTGCGCCAGTCCTCAATGTGAACGTAGGCTTTCTTGTTCAGCTCACTGATGGTGGCAGGCGAAACCTTGCTGCCCCACAGCGCCTCCGTGATGTCCTCCACCTGGCGCACGGAAACGCCTGCCAGGTACATCTCGATGAGGGCCTCCTCCACGCTGCTCTCCCGGCGGCGATACCGCTCGATGATGGCGGTCTCGAAGGACATGCCCTTGAGCCGCGGCATGTGGAGCGTAACGTTGCCGGAGGTCGTGGTGAGATTCCGGTCATAGTGACCGCTGCGGTAGCCATGACGGGCCTCGCTGCGCTCATAGCGGGCCGCCTGCGTCAGGGACTCCGCCTCCTTTTCCAGTAGCTCGTTCAGGGTTTCCTCTACACTTCCTCGAACTAATTCTTTGAGCTGCCCCTTGATAATTTCCTCATTGAATTGTACAATCTTCTCGGACATAGTTTGCTGTCTCCTTTCGAATGTTTGTGTGGTAACTTCATTCTACCAGAGCCTGCAAGCTATGTCTTTTTTTATGCTCTTTTCAATTTGCGCAAGTTATTGTACATTATCCATCGCCGCAGGCCTAATGGCAGTTTGACCAGCAGCCTGTATCGCATCAAATGAACGCAGACAGAGCGCACCTCCCACCAAGGGGAAGGTGCGCTCTCGAGTTGTCACGAGGGTAGCGTCATCATGGCGCATCCAGAAGGACTCACTCTATCGGAGGTATTAAGACAGAGAAAAGAACAAGCAACATGTCTTATAAAAAATCGGTGATGCCAACAAGGAAGGATATGGTCTATGCAATATCTGGAGGAAAACTCGGTAAATTTCTTTCAGCCTGAACATAAAATCCTTTTTGCGTATAAATCTTGACAACGCCACCAGTTTGGGCCGAAAAAACTGCTATGCGTGAGTGTCCCGAAAGTCGTGAGAAACGGCCTCTTAAGATGGCGGCCCTTTATAAGCGCCTGACTTTTGAGCTTATATTTAACCTTGCAATTACACGATCTTTTCTGCGGGCAACATTCAATGTAATTCACATGGTTCCTGTGATTAGGATATTGCGTTTTGGATGAGCATGAGGATAAATCCGAAAAGCAGGAATATGAGTATCGGCGCAAGGGTTCGGAGGATATTGCGTACCCCCATAACTATATCGCAGGCGGAGGGCGCGGGGGCTTTGGGGGGCGCAGTGCGTTTCTCTTCCGGCGGTGCGTAGTCTGGAATCTCGCTTCGATGCAGTCCCCGCAGAAGCCTCCGCAGAAGGCCGAGGATGCCCGACATGAAAAATCCAGGCACGGCAAGAATCGTTCCTATGATCACCAGGGCAAGATCATTGCCACTCGGCGCCAGAAAGCCGGTGGAGTTTTCCGGGGCGCTCGGATCGTATTTGATGCGGATGGACCTGCCCACCTCGATAGAGTTTGCCAGGGGGCCATATTTACCTGTATAATGCGTTCCATCCACTTCATATTCGTAGGTCATCGAATAGTTGATGCCACCCCTGCCAACTTTGCTTCTGTTCAACTCGGAAATATCCGTAATGTATGCGCTGCCGAATACCCAATCCGTCTGCTTGTATGATTGAATATAAGTATTGGCCCCCATATAAAACATAAAGAGGCCGATAAGCAGCGTCGCAACGCCCCAGCCCTGTATTACAGACCGAAAAACTGAGTCCTTCCGCATCAGTTCTTTCACGGCCTGAACAGCCGATTCATGCTTCATCTTCTTTTGCCCTCTTGATCCTGGCGACCAGTTCGTCGATTTCCCCTTCGTACAACGATTTGTTATAAGGAACCCTGTGTGTTTGGTTTTCGCAGTCGGTGAATTTCATGTAGTAACCGTAACGCGTTGCGCTTCTGCGCATGTTCCGCTGTGACTCGACCAGACAGCAGTCCAGAATGTCGCTGTAGCGGTAGTACCGCCCATTTAAGGGATTGGTGCGGCAATAAAAGCCGTCCTTTTGAATCTTTAGTATATAAAACAGTCCGTGAGAAAAAGCCCGCACAATTGAAAACAGCAAAATGGCGACCGGAATCATGCGGAAAATCAGCGGCATGGTGGTCCATCCAAAAAGCATCAAGTAAAGTATGGGAAAACCAAAAATCACAAGGATTATGATAACCACACTCTCCGTCTTCCCGGTAATGACGATCTCGCGGTCGAAGTCGTCATCCCCACGTCTGCTTCCCACGGCCTCAACCCGTTCAATCATATAATCCACCGCATCAAGGTGGGGGTCAAGTACGAGAAATCTCGACCGCTTTCCCTCTATCGTTTCAAAGTTGCAGTAGGTTGCTTCCTGTGTGTCCGTCTCTCTGCCGGAGCTGAGCCACATGCTGCAAATCTCGCTGTAGCGGTAGTACCGCCCGTTGCCGGGTTTGGTCCGAAAATAAAAGCCGTCTTTATCCACAAGCAACTTGAAAGACATTGCACCGTATGCGGACAAAACGCAGATGATAGCAAAAAAGGCTGTTAGGCCGCCGAGTCCAACAAAGGCACCATCGTGTGCAGTGTAAAGCCAGAATGTGAATCCTCCGGAGACCGCCGTCGTGATTGCAATCACCATAGGTCCAAACCAGTTACCGGTGATTTTATACTTCCAGTTTCTTTCTTTCATCTTATTCTCCATATTGAATCCATAGCGATTTGTTATATCACAGGGAAGTGGCTAATGCCACTTCCCTGTGATTGATTCAAATAATAGAAAACTGTTTCGAGTATGTTGCCTTAAACCCAGTTTTATCTATAACGCAGACAACAATGGTATAGTTTCCTGTCTCTGTTGGCGACCACTCAAGATAGTCGAATGTTGAACCACTTAGAGTATAGTATAGAGTATCACCTTTGTAAATAGCATACTCCCATACATACGGCTGGTAACCACCCTCCGCCTTAGCTGAGAAAACCAATGCCGTCTCTGGCTCCATGTCTCCAATTACTTCAACATTAGAATTCATAGTTCTGCAGTAGTAAATTTTCCGTTTCTTATTCGCTCCACCAGCCCGCAGCTTCCAGAAACGCAAGCACATCGGCCTTGCCCTCCTGCGTGGTATACACATAGAGCATTATCTGTCCACTGCGGATTTTTGCTGCGAAATTCGTGGGGCTGTCCACGGCATAGACCTGACCAGTAAAGGTATTGCTCTCCGTCACCTCACCGGTGATGGGGAGGGTCGCAGCGGCATAGAAACGGTAGCAGGCATCTGCGGAATCCAGCCTGCAGTAGTCCAACCGCAGAGAGTCCTCATGCACGGAAACAGAGCGGATCAGCATGGAACCGATGCCCCAGCTCTGGCGGATATCCTCCGTAGAGTCCACGGCAGTATAGCCGGCTGCCGCTGCGGCCTTGCGGAACTTATCCAAGTCCGAAGTTCCCGACGTGAGGAAGAATTTCACGAAAAGGACGAGGGCGACGAACGCAAGAAGCCAAGCCGCAAGTCGGGGGACCCACTGCTTCGCCGGGATTTTTGCAATGGCCGTTGAATCAAATCCCGTGCCTGTCTCCGGAACCGATTTCTTCAGCTCCTCTGTGTGCGTCCTTCGCAGAAGGCTGCGAAGTAGCTCCAGCACCCCAGAGAGGAAAAAGCCCACCACTGCGATGGCCGTTCCCAAAATCAAAAGGACCAGCAGATTGTGGGTATTGGGAGAGAGAATCGCCGTATTCTCTTCCGGCACTTCTGGGTTATATTTCACAGTAATGACAGTACCAATCAGACGGGGCGATGACATACGCCCTGTGCGGCCCGTATAGGTTTCTCCGTCCACGGCATACTCATACGCCATAATGTAGTAGGTACTGCTGTTGCTACCATGCCTTCCGGGCGAAGAGCTGACTACCTCGCTGGAGACATCCGTGACCGTGGCCTGCGTGGTGAGCCAGTCCTTCTGACGGGATTGGCCTGCATAGTCTCCAATCCCGTTTACGATCAGGTAGATGCCCACAATCATCATCACATAGCCCATGAATCGGAAGTAGGCGAATAATGTTGTATTTCTCCACATCTTCATAATCTTCATATTCCCTTGCTTCGCTCCATCAGCACCTCCATTTCCCGTTGAAACAAAGCCTTATCATACAGAATCTTATGCGGCTTACCAATGGAGTCAGTGAATGTAAAATAGTAAGAATATCCCGTCCGTCTGGTGCCGTTGCGGACGGAACCTTGCCTTTGCACCACCTCTGTCAGGTGGCAATTTGAAATTTCGCTGTATTTATAGTATTTTCCGTCAAAGGGGTTGGTTCGGCAGTAAAATCCGTCCTTTTGAATCAGAATTTTGTAGAACAGATTATGACTCACCAACACAAAAAAGGCTGCTACTGCCAGCACTACAGGCGGTATATAGATAATGGGTGGCAAGCCTTGAGTTCGGAGATAAATGCTCACAAACAAAACCGCCGCCAAAATACAGACAGCTGCAACGAGCCTGACACCGCCCTGTACTCTGCCGCTGATCATAAGGTCACCGTCGCTCCTTTGCGCCTGTCCCTCGGTGTTTTCTACTTGGGCGATTAAATAGTCTACGGCATCCCAATCTAGATTTCTAAAGAAAAATCTCATGATTCTTCCGTCCTGCATTTCAAAGTTGCAATATTGCATTTGCTGTGCATTTGCATCGTTTCCACTGCTGACCCATATTTGGCGGATTGTGTAGTAGTGATAGTATCTTCCGTTACCTGGAGCGGTCTGATAGAAGAATCCGTCTTTATCAATCAGTACCCTGAAAAATAATGTGCGGTACAAGGCCAGGAAAAAGGCAAGCGATGCAAAGATCACCAATATTATGCCAATGATGATCGCCCCGTTCCGGCTGAGGCGAAACCAAAGTGCCAGACCACCAAATATGGTGAGCATAATAAAAGATATTATAACTCCGGTTATTCCGTTCGTAATTGTATATTCCCATTTTTGTTTTTTCAATGATTCTCCTCCCAGCTGCACTCTTATTGGCCAAAATGCTCCAGATTCTCTCATAACCACATATGTTTTTGTGCTTTCTTCGCTGCAATAAGAAGTAGCACAATCGCTTTCTAGTTCTTCGGTTTCTATCAAAAAATAGTACGAGCTTAAATCCACTTTCAAGTGAGCCTTCAATTGCGAATTTTGCATATACGCAGGGAACGATTGAGTAGGATATACTCTGTCCAGTTGTTCCAACTACAGCTAGGGCACCTTCCTTCAAACCATCTTTGAGGCTTACTGTCATATATCCAAACACAAAGACATCACAGTCGAAACCTACTTTTGTGCCCTTTTGATACAGACTACCTTTAAAATCCTTGAAATGTCTCGAAAATTCTTGATTATTTTTTCCTATTAAAGAAAGTGTAGTTTTGGCTTCTCTATAGTACTCCTTAAATTTACCACTTCTTGTGCTTCCACCAGTAATTTCTGTTGATAAGCTTTCCTTAGTTACGCCAATTAGGACTTTGTATGCGTTTTCTTGCTGATCAAACTCCACCTCCATCTTTAAATCATACACGATCCCCATGCTGCGATCAGAAGATGTTGATTAAAGCAGAAGCGTACTACTTTATCTGATCACATCAAACAACCATTCTCTCTTCAAAATTTTTGATTATAGTGATATCCCGCGATTCGGCTATATTTTTCCATTTCTGCCAATTATTTTATACGCTATATTCTCCTTTGGCAATATCAAGTCGAAATTTTTGTTGATTTTGTGAAAACTCTTGAACTATCATTATTAAAAATGCCAAATCAATACCTCCACTCACCAACAGCTGGTGTAATGATAATGCAAAGGAAATGGCGATTATTTTTTGTACAAAATACGAGCGATTTATTTCACTTGACATAGATTAGCGGGCGTGCTATACTCCTTAACAAGAAGCGAACAGATGTTCTAATTTGTGGACGCGTTGGAATAGAAAGGGGCGCATGTAGATGCTCTGGCTTTCACGGAAAGACATCGAACACATTTCCCGCAGGTTGCTTCGTGATTACCTTAAAAAAGTCCCTCAAAAGGTCGATCATATTGATCCGACAGATTTTGCGGAGAAAATGTGTGGCCTGCAATTTACATTTGCAGATATCAGTGAAGCACATGACGCCATCGGCCTTACGGCAACATCGGGGGTGATCATAACGATCCCCCAAAGGGATGGCACAAGGCTCGATTACGAATTAGACGGAAAAACGGCCTTCATTGATCAGAGCCTTGTGGCTGAAAATCAGATTGGCCGTTTGAACTTTACTATGATGCACGAAGCAGCGCATCAACTGTTTTGGATGCTGTATCCAGAAGAATATGAGGTGCAAACTCCTCGCTGCGTATTTCGCATGGCAGATGAACATACGCAGTACCCTGTTCTGGATTGGGAGGAGTGGCAGACCAATGTGTTGACTTCATTTCTCCTTTTGCCAAAGGAACTGGTGTATCGCCACATGGCAGATGTTGGCCTGAAAGATGGCATCGGCGTGCTGAATCGCATATATGCACGCAAAGACTATGAGTGTTTTTCAGAGGCCGCAAAGCGGCTCGGCGTGTCCAAAACAGCACTGGCCATAAGATCATCTCAGCTCGGCTTGGTTGGAAGAAATGATTTGTATGACCCGTATGCACTGGTAGATATATTTCCGGAGAAAAATGAGATCGCCTGATATGGCAGGGAGAAAGTATGGCAATAATCAATGCAAGGGAACTGGATCCTCAACGCTATTCCTGTATTCAGACAGAACAGCAGGAACTGAAAAAACAGTATTCCAGCCATATTACAATGGCGAGGATTTGCCCGTATTGCCAGAACAAGTTAGAGATCCTGTGCAAAGGAAATCACGGCGCAGTTTATGTGAAATGCCCCCATTGCGGAGAACAGGTGTTTTTCCCGCCGGTGGCATTTCGACTTAACCGGTTTTAAGATGTAACGGCGTGTAATAAACGCCTTGCTCTTGACAACTAAAAATTGAATATCCAAGTTTGTACCCCGGAGCCGCTTGATGCGTGACCTTCCCATGTGTCGCTTGATTTGCAGTCCTTGCTCTCAAAGAGAGTGAGACGGATCAATGCGGCCATGGTGGTGAAGGCAGATCAAGCGGCTTTTTTCGCTCATTTGGTTCCAGAAAGGAACTGAATGAGCGTTTTGTTTTGCCGGTCTTCTGCCTGCGAGAGATGCCGAGGCCCTCCGCTTCATCGTTTTTGAAATTTTTAAAATGATGAAACGGAGGACAGAAAATGTCGTATCACAACGACCCATATCGGGTCGATTATTTGAAGATATATCCCTGCTTAAAAGAGCGTCCGGATGTGTTGGCAGTCTTGAAGAAAAGCGACCGCAAGATGAAATACATGGAGGTGGATCTGAAAAGCGAACAGCGCAGGAAAAATGCCGAGAATGGTGCGGAGAGTTATGTTCCCAGTAAAGAGGATTCGCTGGAGCGACTCGTATATTCTGCAAAGTGCCAGTTTGCGGACGATGCTGAAGGCGTCGAGGATGCCGTGATCAAGAAAGACGATTTATGCCGTTTGCGGGCCGCACTGGATCAGTTGAGCGAAGAAGAACGGGCTCTGATCCATGCGCTGTTTTTCGACGAGTGCTCAGAGCGTGAGCTGGAAGAAATGATGGGTATCCATCGAATGACGATCCATAATCGGAAGATCCGTATCTTACAGAAATTGAAAAAGATGCTGAGATGACAAAAAAGTTTGGTGCAAACGGTGTTTTCAACGGCTAATAGAGTGAGAGGGCTTTGAACCTCCCCCCGCTGCTGATAAATCAGCGGCTTTGCTCCTTGAAAAATACCGCCCAGGTCATATCCGGCAACTTGAATACATTAGCTGACGGAGCCAGCGTCAGGCCGAGTGCGCGAAGACCACCTGTGCGGAGAAACTCCGCATCAAAGGACGGCCAAGTAAGGTGCAGAGCGATACCCACTCAGGCCAAGACAGCTTTGGCAAGCTGTCCCCGCCATGATCCCGTCAGCCCATAATGATACTCCTGTACGCAGCTTCGAGAGATCCTCGGAGGGGTGAGAGTCCCGTGATGTGCGCCCGCACAGTTCAAGTTGCCGCCCTGCCTGGGGAAGTAGTGTCGAATACAGGCAAACAAAACCGTAAAGTTCTGGCCGCTCCGGTGACGGGAGCGTTTGCTTCCGCTGCCGGAGCGACCACACTCTTGCGGCAGAAGCATGGAAACTGTCTATCATTTTTATATTCGCTTTTTCTTCCCTCTGCCCGATGGCACCGCTATTCTCTCCTACCTTTTCCTTCCCCGGACGGTTCCCATGCTTGTGCCGCAGAGATTGTCAAATGTAGAAAGGAGAACAATTATGGACCCCAACATCAATTACTATGGGATTGTCATCCTGCTCAGAAAACTCCGGGAATGCGGTATTTTCACCGAAAAAGAACTGAGAAAAATTGCCGCACGGATTGCTGCGGACAACGGTGTTGAAGTCATGTTTTTTCTCTGATTTTCTTCATCTTTCAGTAGCTATTTGGATGCAGTTGTGGTAGTGTTTGTGTTACAAAAAAGGAGGTGAGCGGGTGTGGATGAAAAGCGGCTGGTAGACGGTGCAACGGCACTGGCAGAAAAGCAGCCCCGTGTTATAAAAATCGAGCCTACAGAGCGGCCTCAAAATGTGCGGCTGCGGGTCGCAGCCTACACTCGTGTCAGCTCAGACTCCGAGGATCAGCTCAATTCCTTCGCGGCTCAGAACCGCTACTACACGGAGCTAATCTCTGGCAAGGCCGAATGGCGCATGGTCGATATCTATGCGGACGCGGCTGTAATAATAGGACTAAAAACAATAAGGCTCAAAAAGTTCCAGAAACACGGTGCTTTTTGAGCCTTTTCACATAAAATCTGCGAATAGAACATAGTGCGTCTGTTTACCCAAAGTGGCGCTTGGGTCGGCAGACGCGCTTTTTTCATGTCCTGACGCAGTAACATGGCATGGACAATCGGTATTACATAGCACATCCACTTGCTCCATGATGGAGCCGGAGGGTGTGCTTTTTTGTTGCCCGGTATGGGCGGGAATGGAGGCGAAAGCAATGAACGGACATACAGAGGACAAACCGAAAGACTGCCGGTACTGCTATTTCTGGAAGCAGACCGAGGGCTGCACCTACCGAGGCAAAACCGACTGCTATTATGTTTCGGCGCAGAAGCCGCCTGCCGCCGTCAGCGAGTGCGACGGCTGTCCGTATGGGCGGGCGTCTCCCTGCATCGGCTGGTGTACGAAAGAGCTGCTGCGCTCTATGGGCCTTTGGAAAGGGCGTGAAGATACATGACACTGGACTATTACTACGGGGATCAGGCGGAACAGTTCTCTTTCTACCGCATCCCCAAAGTGCTGTTCACGGACAGCCGGTTCAAGGACATTTCGGCAGAGGCCAAAATCCTCTACGGCCTGCTCCTTGACCGCATGAGCTTGTCTGCCAAGAACGGCTGGCTGGATCAGGTGGGGCGCGTGTACATCGTCTATACCGTCGAAGACATCATGGACGCACTTTCCTGCGCTTCGCAGAAGGCCATGAAGCTGCTGAACGAATTGGATGAGAAATGCGGGCTTATCGAGCGCAAACGGCAGGGTCTCGGCAAGCCCAATCTCATTTACGTCAAGAACTTTGTTGCTGCGCCGGAATCAAAATTCAGGAGTTTTGAAAATCGAAACTCAAGAATTTCCAAAATCAAAAGGTAGTAATACTGAGAAGAACAATACTGATTTGAACGATACTGAGTCTCTTCCCTTCACTTCGTTCAGGGGCAGTCAAAAGCGGGAATCGAAAAGAAACGATGCAGAGCGAAGATCTCAGTACAGAGAACTTATCATGGAGAATATCAGCTATGACGTTCTGCTGCTGGACTTGCCGTATGACAAGGAGATCGTCGAGGAAATTCTGGAGCTTATCGTGGATACGGTCTGCACCACAAAAGAGACCGTGCGCATTTCTGGCGATGATAAGCCTGCGGAGGTGGTCAGAAGCCGGTTCCTGAAGCTGGACAGCGAGCATATCCGTTTTGTCGTGAGCTGCATGAAAGAGAACACCACAAAGATTAAAAACATCCGTCAATATCTACTGGCAACGCTGTACAACGCTTCGCTTACCATGACCAGCTACTATGCAGCCCTGGTTCAGCACGATATGGCGGAAGGACGTATTTAGACGCCGCTGGCTGTATGGCCTGCGGCGTTTCGCATGTTACGGAGGTGAACGCTATGCCAAAGAAGACAGAACCAAAGGACACACAGAGCACCCAGCCGGAGCAGGTGCAGCAGGTACGCATTTCGGATATTCACCCCTTCAAGAATCACCCGTTCAAGGTGGTGGACGATGCACTCATGCAGGAGACCGTAGACAGCATTATGCAGTTCGGTGTGCTCAATCCCACCATCATCCGGCCAGACCCCGGAGGCGGCTATGAAATGGTCGCCGGACACCGGCGCTTGCACGCAAGCGGACTTGCCGGGAAGGATACGATCCCGGCCATTGTCCGCAATCTGACTGACGACGAGGCGGTGATCTTGTTGGTGGATACCAATTTGCAGCGCGAGAACATTTCTCCCATGGAACGCGCACAGGCGTACAAGATGAAAATGGAGGCGCTGAAGCACCAGGGGCAGCGGACAGATTTAACTTCCACCCAAGTTGGGCGGAAGTTGGAAACAGCCGAAATTATTGCCCAGCAGACCGGTGAGAGCAAAAATCAGGTGCGCCGCTTTGTGCGGCTGACAGAGCTTGTGCCGGAGCTGCAAACGATGGTGGACAAAAACGAACTTGCATTTAATCCCGCTGTTGAGATTTCTTATCTCAGCAAGGACGAGCAGAAGGGCGTTTTGGATGCGATGGCGTATTCCCAGAACACTCCATCCCTTTCGCAGGCACAGCGGCTGAAAAAACTCAGCCGCGAGGGAAAATGCACGCAGGACGCCATGTACAAGGTCATGTCCGAGGAAAAGAAGGATGAGTTGGATCGCGTCACATTGAAAAGCGATACGCTCCGCAAATACTTCCCCAAGAATTACACGCCGCAGCAAATGGAGCAGGTCATTATCAAGCTGCTGGATCAGTGGCAGAAAAAACGGCAGCGTCAGAACGAGCGATGAAAGACATTCAGAAAAAAGTCGGACATCCTGTGCGGAGGAAGGAGTGAAGACAATGCGCAGCTTTATGAGTCCGGGGAAACGCATCCGCCGCTTTCGCCTGAAACGAGGGATGACGCAAAGAGCATTGGGGACGGCTGTGGGCTTTCCGGCAAAAACCGCCGACATCCGCATTGCGCAGTATGAATCCAGCACAAGAACGCCTAAACACAGTCTGCTCTGTGCATTAGCCCAGGCGTTGGACATTCCGGTAGCGGTACTGGAAGTCCCGTATATCAAGAGCCGTGATGAATTTGAGCAGTTGCTGCAAGCGCTGGAGGACGAATACGGACTGACGGTAACGATCACGGAAACCCGCGACTGATTCAAATATCAGAATAAGCAAACGGCAGCGCCAGAATGAGCGCTGAGAAAGGAATGTATCATGGAAAAATTCACGGTAAACATCACAGGAGACGTCAACATCATCCTCCCGCACGGGAAAATCCATCGCAGAGTCAGGCTTAAAAGAGACGGCTATGCGCCGGTCTCTGGCTTCCAGCTCACCCCGAACGATGAGGAATACGATGAAAGCAATGTTTCGGTTCTGCTGGCTGTGCCCGGTCAGAAAGCCAAATCTATGTGCCTGCTGAACGCGCTCATCGAGACCGGATTCCGCTGCACGCATGTACGGCAGGTGCCGACCTTCGACCTGTACATGGCCTATGAGAAAAAAGCAATCGTGACCGTCAGCGGTGAAACCTACCTGACCGGCCCCGCCATCGTGTTCTACTGTTTTGATGATGAATTGTGGGATATCTCTTCGGGGGATGCCGGTCTGGTGCGGCGGCTTTTTGAAGAACGCACCGTGCAGCTCCGTCACGGAGATGAAATGATCCCGGCCATCGCGCTGTAAACCGTGCGCCGGTGCCATACTGCAATCATCAAGGAAGGAGGCGTTCATAATTGCAGGAAGAGGTTGAAAACAGGACAGTGACCCTCGTCATCAGCGCAACGAAGCTCACTGGGCGTGTGCTCAAAGCGGCGGTTGCGAAGTTCCTGGCACATCAAAAAGCAAAAATCGCTGAGAAGAAACGAGCTGGCCCCGTAAAGCCCACCGGCAAGCAGACGGTCAAGCAGCTTGTCGGTCAGAATCAGGGCGTTGCCAACATCGAGATCAGCGATAAAAACATCAAGGATTTTGACCGTGTGGCAAGGAAATACGGCGTGGACTATGCCGTAAAAAAGGACAAGACCCTCTCGCCGCCCAAGTACATGGTGTTCTTCAAGGCGCGGGACGCGGATGCCCTCACAGCGGCCTTTGAGGAATATACCCGCAATACGGCAAGGAAGCGGCAGAAGCCCTCCCTCATCCAGCATCTGCATGATATTCAGGCTGCAAAGGACATCATCAAGCCTGCGGTCAAACACAAGGATAAGGGGCTGGAGCTATGAAAAAGCCTGTAAACATCAAGAAAATCGTTATCCCCAATCTCCCGTATCTTCTGTTCGCCCTGCTGGGAACCAAATGCGGGCAGGCGGCGAGGTTGGCACCGGGAATGGATTTCTCGCAAAAGGCACTGCATATTCTGGATGGCTTCCGGCTGGCCTTTGAGAGCCTGCTTCCGAGCTTCCACCCCGCCGATCTGCTGGTCGGCCTCCTGATCGCCGCCGCGCTCCGGCTGGCGGTCTACGTCAAAGGCAAGAATGCCAAGAAGTTTCGCAAGAATATGGAGTACGGCAGCGCCCGCTGGGGCACGCATGAGGACATCGCGCCGTATATCGACCCGGTATTCGAGAATAACATCATCCTCACACAGACCGAGAGCCTGACCATGAACAATCGCCCCAAAGATCCGCGGACGGCAAGGAATAAAAACGTGCTGGTCATCGGCGGCTCCGGCAGCGGCAAAACACGCTTTTTCATCAAGCCCAATCTCATGCAATGCCAGTCGAAGGACTATCCGGTTTCATTCGTTGTAACCGACCCAAAAGGTAGCATCGTGGTCGAGTGTGGCAGACTGCTGGAGAAGAACAATTACCGCATCAAGATATTCAATACCATCAACTTTTCCAAGAGTATGCATTATAACCCCTTCGCCTACATCCACTCGGAAAAGGACATTTTGAAGCTGGTCAACACCCTGATATGTAATACCAAAGGGGACGGCAAATCCGGTGACGACTTCTGGGTAAAGGCAGAGACCCTTTTGTATTGTGCCCTGATCGGCTACATCCATTACGAAGCCCCCGAAGAAGAGCAGAACTTCGCCACGCTTATCGAGCTGGTCAATGCGATGGAAGTGCGCGAGGATGACGAGACCTTTGAAAATCCCGTGGATATCGCGTTCAAGGAGCTGGAAAAGGACAAGCCCAACCACTTCGCGGTGCGGCAATATAAAAAGTACAAATTAGCCGCCGGTGTTGTATGCTCTAAAAGACTTCTTAATCAAGCAGTTGGGAAGTCTCTTAGAACACACAACCTAAAACCGAAGA
>NZ_JAJEPW010000099.1:0-7030 GCF_020687045.1 Brotocaccenecus cirricatena | reverse complement strand
GGGCCGCCCGGAAGGGCGCCCCTGCTGCTTTATATTACTGCTTTGGCGCCTGCTTCATGGACAGGCTGATGCGGCGCTTCTTTTCGTCCACCTCCAGGACCGTCACCTTTACCACGTCTCCCACGGACACCACCTCCGACGGGTGGCGGATGAACTTATTGCAGACCTGGGAGATGTGCACCAGGCCGTCCTGGTGGACGCCGATGTCCACGAACACGCCGAAATCCACCACGTTGCGGACGGTGCCCGTCAGCACCATGCCGGGGGCCAGGTCCTTGATCTCCAGCACGTCCGTCCGCAGGATGGGGGCAGGCAGGTCGTCCCGGACGTCCCGGCCCGGCTTTACCAGCTCCGCCGCCACGTCCTGCAGGGTGGGCACGCCTACGTTCAGCCGGGCGGCGGTCTCCTCCCAGCCCAGGGCCTTCACCTTCTGGGGCAGGTCCGCCAGCCTCCCGGCGGCCACGTCGGCCAGGGTATAGCCGCACAGGGCCAGCAGTCCCTCCGCGGCGGCGTAGCTCTCCGGATGGACGCCGGTGTTGTCCAGCACAGACTTGCTCTCCGGCACCCGCAGGAAGCCCGCCGACTGCTGGAAGGCCTTGGGCCCCAGCTTGGGCACCTTCAGAAGCTGACGGCGGCCGGTGAAGGCGCCGTTTTCCTCCCGGTATTTCACGATATTTTTGGCGGTGGCGGCGTTCAGGCCGGACACCCGGCCCAGCAGGCTGGCGGAGGCGGTGTTCACGTCCACGCCCACGGCGTTGACGCAGTCCTCCACCACCCCGGACAGCGTCTCGTCCAGCCGCTTCTGGGGCATATCGTGCTGATACTGGCCCACGCCAATGGCCTTGGGGTCGATCTTCACCAGCTCGGCCAGGGGGTCCTGCATCCGCCGGGCGATGGACACGGCGCTGCGCAGGTTCACGTCATACTCCGGAAACTCCTCCGCCGCCAGCTTGCTGGCGGAGTATACGGAGGCCCCGGCCTCGTTGACCATCATATAGCTGACGCCGCCGCCCAGCTGCCGGATCATCTCCACCGCCATCTGCTCGGTCTCCCGGCTGGCGGTGCCGTTGCCGATGGCAATATGGGTGACGCCATGGCGGCGTACCAGGCGGGACAGCCGGTCGATGGCCTCCTGCTTCTGGCGGGGGCCGTAGGTGGGGTACACCACGGCGGTGTCCAGCACCCGGCCGGTGCCGTCGATGACCGCCACCTTGCAGCCGTGGGCATAGCCGGGGTCCAGGCCCATGGTGACGTGGCCCTTTACCGGGGGCTGCATCAGCAGGGGCTTCAGGTTCAGGCCGAAGTTGGCGATGGCCCCCTCGCAGGCGGCGTCAGTCAGGTCGGACCGGGCCTCCCGCTCCAGGGAGGGGTAGATCAGCCGGTCATAGGCGTCCTCACAGGCGGCCTTGATAAACTCCATAGCCCGGGACCCGGGTCGCACCACCGCCCGGCGCAGAGTCATCAGACCCAGCTCCCGGTCCAGCAGCACGGTGACGGAGAGGACGCCCTCCTTTTCGCCCCGGTTGATGGCCAGGACCTGGTGCCCGGCCAGCTTGGCGATGGGCTGGTCAAAGTCGTAATACAGCCGGTAAACGGTGTCCTCCTCCGTGGCGGCCAGACTCCGCAGATGTCCCTGCCGGCGCAGCAGCTCCCGCAGGGTCTTGCGGATGGCGGCATCGTCCGACAGCAGCTCCGCTACGATGTCGTTGGCCCCCTGGAGGGCGTCGGCCAGAGTCTCCACCCCCTTCTCTGGGTCCACATAGTCCCGGGCGGCCTCCTCCGGAGCCGGGCAGTCCCGGCCCTGGTCCAGCAGCAGAAGGGCCAGGGGCTCCAGGCCCTTCTCCCGGGCCACCGTGGCCCGGGTGCGGCGCTTCTGCTTATAGGGGCGGTACAGGTCCTCCACCTCCGCCAGGGTGGCGGCGCTGTCGATGGCGGCGGACAGCTCGTCGGTGAGCTTCCCCTGGCCGTCGATGGCGTTTTTCACCTCCTGGCGGCGCTGGTCCAGGTTCCGCAGATAGCTCAGCCGGTCCTCCAGGGTCCGCAGGGCGGTGTCGTCCATGCTGCCGTGCAGCTCCTTGCGGTAGCGGGCGATGAAGGGGATGGTATTGCCCTGGTCCAACAGGTCGATGACGTTCTGCACATGGGCCAGGGGCTTGTCCAGCTCCCGGGCCAGAATTTCGGCAATGGTCTGCATGCGTGATACTCCTTTCTTCCGGGGAAAAACCGGGACGGAGCCTGTCCGTCCCGGTTTTTTCACTTGTGATACAGGCGCTTGATCTCGTACCGGGGCTGGCAGCTGACGTGGATGCCCAGGCGCTTATAGAGCTTCTCGTCCTCCTCGGAGATGATGACGGAGAAGTGGGCGTCGCAGCCCCGGAGGTCGTCCAGCTTCTTCAGCACCCGCTCCGCCAGGGGGTTGGTGACGGCGGAGATGGACAGGGCGATGAGCACCTCGTCGGAGTGCAGCCGGGGGTTCCGGTGGCCCAGGTGGGAAATCTTCATATCGCTGATAGGAGCGATAATGGACGACGGCAGCAGGTCCAGTTCCTTGTCGATGCCCGCCAGGGCCTTGATGGCGTTCAGCAGCAGCGCCGCCGAGGGTCCCAGCAGGGAGCTGTTCTTTCCGGTGACCACCCGGCCGTCCGGCAGGACCATGGCCCCGGCGGGGGCGGCGGTCTCCTCCGCCTTTTTCAGGCAGGCCGCCACGGCGGGACAAATATCCGGCGTGACCCCGGCCTGCTGCATGATGATCTCCAGCTTGCGCACCACATCGTCGTCGCACTTGCCCCGGACCCGGTCCACCATACCGGCATAGTACCGGCGGAGGATCTCCATCCGGGAGGCCTCCTGGCATACCGCATCGTCCACAATGGCGAAGCCCGCCATGTTCACGCCCATGTCCGTGGGGGACTGATAGGGGGACGTGCCCTGAATCCGCTGGAACATGGCGTTGAGCACCGGGAAAATCTCCACATCCCGGTTGTAGTTCACGGTGGTCTTGCCGTAGGCCTCCAGGTGGAAGGGGTCGATCATGTTCACGTCGTTCAGGTCCGCCGTGGCCGCCTCATAGGCCAGGTTCACCGGGTGCTTCAAAGGCAGGTTCCAGATGGGGAAGGTCTCATACTTGGCGTAGCCAGCCCGGACGCCCCGCTTGTTCTCATGGTACAGCTGGCTCAGGCAGGTGGCCATTTTGCCGCTGCCGGGGCCGGGGGCCGTCACCACCACGATGGGGCGGGTGGTTTCGATATAGTCGTTTTTGCCCAGGCCGTCGTCGGACACGATGTGGGCCACGTCCGAGGGGTATCCGGCAATGGGATAGTGGCGATAGCTCCGGACGCCCAGGGCCGTCAGCCGCTTGATGAAGGCGTCCGCCGCCGGCTGCCCGGCGTACTGGGTGATGACCACGGAGCCCACATAGAACCCCAGGCCCCGGAACACGTCCATCAGCCGCAGCACGTCCTCGTCATAGCCGATGCCCAGGTCGCCGCGGATCTTCTTCTTTTCGATGTCTCCGGCGCAGATGGCCACCACGATCTCCACCTCGTCCCGGATGGAGGCCAGCATCCGGATCTTGCTGTCCGGCTGGAACCCCGGCAGCACCCGGGAGGCGTGGTAATCGTCGAACAGCTTGCCGCCGAACTCGATATACAGCTTGTCGCCGAATTGCTCCCGCCGGGCCCGGATGTGCTGGGCCTGGAGGGCCAGGTATTTGTCGTTATCAAAACCGATTTTCATATGTGCTCCCTCTTTCCGGTAATTGCTTCAACCTAACTATTATACACGACCGTGCCCGGAGAGAAAAGGCCTTTTTGCATTTTCCCCTCCGGCAAATTTGCCGGTTTTCGGGGCGGGATTTTGGGCGAAACGCGCCGTTGCGTTTTGCCCCCGGCGGGGGTATACTAAAAGATACACCACATATGCAGGAGGATGCACACCATGCGCTTTCAGGTTTTGCTGAAAAAGGAAAACGTTCCGGGGACCAATTTCTTCCCCTTTTTCGAGACCGACGACATCCACGAGGCCAAGGACTTCGCCATGCGGCTGGCCTTTGAGGAGTTCAACCTGGTGAAGGTCATGGACACCAAGCGCCAGGAGCTGGTGCGGGACTTTGACGCCGCCATCTATCGGGAGTAACGCGTATACGGACGAATACGGACAAAAAAGAGGCGCTGCCGCGGCAGCGCCTCTTTTCAATTGGTGGATCGGGTAAATCAGAACCACAGGCCCCAGGCCAGGAAGCCCAGGCAGGCCACCACGCCGGTGAACAGCAGAACGATGACCAGATAGCCCATGATATCCCGGGCAGACAGCTTGGCAATGCCCAGAGCAGGCAGAGCCCAGAAGGGCTGGATCATGTTGGTCCACTGGTCGCCCCAGGCAATGGCCATGGCGGTGCGTCCGGCGTCGATGCCCAGGTTGGCACCGGCGGGCATCATGATGGGACCCTGAACGGCCCACTGGCCGCCGCCGGAGGGAACGAAGAAGTTCACGATACCGGCCGCCAGGAAGGACAGCATGGGGAAGGTGATGCTGTTGGAGATGTTCACGAAGAACTGGGAGATAACGCTGGCCAGAGACACGCCCTGCTCGTTGGCAGCCACCATCATGCCCATGATACCGGCATAGAAGGGGAACTGCAGCAGGATACCGGCGGCGCCGGCAGCAGCCTCGCCGATGGCGTCCACATAGCGGCGCAGGTCACCGTGGAGCAGGATGCCCAGGAACAGGAAGATCATGTTCACGATGTTCAGGCCCAGGGTGAAGCCGTTCTGGACGAAGTAGTAAACGATGTAGGCAAACCCGGCCACCACCAGGATCACCCACAGGATCTTGGAGTGCTCGATGCGGTCAGCGGGGGTCTTGATCTCGTAGGTCTTGTCCTCCTCATCCTGCAGCAGGGTGGGGTCGATGCAGACGGTGTGGGCCTTGTCGGGATGCATGGCGTAGTTGATGAAGGGCATGGCGATCAGGATCACGACGCACATGATGATGTTCACGGGGTGGAACACGGTGGCGGTGATGGGGGCCTGATAGGTCACCTCACCGAAGGCCTTGCCGGCCACCAGGTCCAGGGGGATGGAGCCGGACAGACCCGCGTGCCAGATCACGAAGCCGGAGTAGGCGGAGGCGATCAGCAGAGGATAGTCCACGGTGGGAACGCGGCGGACCACTTCCTTGGCCAGCAGAGCGCCCACCACCAGGCCGAAGCCCCAGTTCAGCCAGCAGCAGATGGTGGAGACCATGGTGGTGATCACGATGGCCTGCATGTTGTTGTGGCACAGACCCGCCACAGCCCGCAGGGCCTTGCGGCAGGGCTTGGCGGAAGCCATGGCGGAACCGAATACCAGAACCAGGGCCATCTGCATGGAGAACGCCAGCAGGCCCCAGAAGCCCTTTGCGTCGCCCCAGGCGTTGAGCACCTTCAGCGGACCCATTCCCGTGGCAAACATGGCGCCGATGAAAACGATGATGCTCAGGATGATGGCGAACAGGAAGGCATCCGGCAGCCAGCGATTGACCACGCGAACGCAGCCGTTGGTGAATTTCTTGAACACAGACTCACTCTCCTTAATTTGGGGGCGCGGCGCACCGCGCTGTTTCGTTTTCCGGTCCGCCGCCCTATACGCAGCAGACCCGTCTGTGTTAATTCTATAACAGTCACAGAATGTTTACAATTGCCAAATCGCTGAATTTTTAACGAACATTTTGTGAAGTGTTACAGATTTCTCGGATTTTTCATATATCACGCTAAAATATCGCAGAAAAGCATAAAGAATCAATAAAGTAATGGAGTTTTCGCGTTAAGTTTTTGGTTGGAGTCACCGAGCGACAGAGCAATAAAAACGGATGAGATTCTCCACTGCGGCGGACAGATTTTCCCGGCAGGAAACCCGCACCTGTTCAAAGGGCAAGGGCAGAGGATTGATGGGGAAGGCGGCGGTGAGGCCCAGCTCATAGGCCCGGGGCAGGGCGGAGACGTCCACCGCCCCGGCCAGGGCCGCGCAGGGAACTCCCAGCTCCCGGGCCCGCCGGGCCACGCCGATGACGGCCTTGCCGCCCAGGCTCTGGCCGTCCAGCCTGCCCTCGCCGGTTATGATCAGGTCCGCGTCCGACGCCAGACGGGGGAAATCCGCCGCATCCAGCAGCATCTCCACCCCCGGCCGCAGCCGGGCGTTCAGCAGGGCCGCCGCCCCTGCGCCGAAGCCGCCTGCCGCGCCGCCGCCGGGCATATCCAGCACGTCCCGGCCCGTGTCCCGGCGCAGCACCGCCGCCAGATGGGCCAGGCCTGCGTCCAGCAGCTGCACCATGTCCGGGTCCGCCCCCTTCTGGGGGCCGAACACGGCGGCAGCGCCCCGGGGGCCGCACAGGGGATTGTCCACGTCGCACAGTACCGTCACCGGCGGCAGCGGCTCCAGATTTTCGGAGGAAATGCGGTGGATATCCCCCAGCGTGCCGCCGGTGGGGACAAATACCCGGCCCCGGCTGTCGTAAAATTCCACGCCCAGGGCAGCGGCGGCTCCGCAGCCGCCGTCGTTGGTGGCGCTGCCGCCCAGGCCCAGCAGCAGACGCCTGGCTCCATGGCGGGCGGCGTGCAGCAGCAGCTGGCCCACGCCGTAGGTGGTGGCCTCCGCCGGATGCAGGTCCGTTCCGGCCAGAGGCAGTCCTGCGGCGGCTGCCAGCTCCACAACGGCGGTGCCGTCAGGCAGCAGGCCGTAAAACCCCGGCGCCGTGCCGCCATAGGGGCCCATGCAGGGGCATTCGATCCGCCGGCCGCCGCAGGCCGCCAGAAACGCTTCCACCGTACCCTCGCCGCCGTCGGCCAGGGGGATGGAGAGCACCTGTGCCCCGGGGTCAGCCCGCCCGATGGCCTCCCGGGCCACGGCGCAGAAGTCCCGGGCGGACAGGGTGCCCTTGAAGGAATCGGGGATGAGAATGTATTTGTGCATATTGCACCTCCCGGTGTAGCTTGTTGTCCATAGGATACCCCATCGGGGGGGAAATAACAAGAGGGCGCGGCCCACCCCCCCCC
>NZ_JAJEPW010000098.1:0-7110 GCF_020687045.1 Brotocaccenecus cirricatena | reverse complement strand
GAAGAACTGAACACCGCTTTATATAGGAAGGTGTTCGCAGAACAGGAGAAGTATCGGGAGTGGCTGCTTTCCCAGCCACCCGACGAAATCCTGAACCACTGCTACGAGTACACGGTGCGGGAGGACATCGTGCTGGCACTGGAGGAATACGACTTGTCCGATAAGCAGTGCAAGGCACTCCTGAAGTCGCCCTGTCCGCTTGCGGATGTGTTCAAGGACTTTGAAAGGCGGGAGACCGGCCACATGGACATCATCCGGGACACCATCGAGTGCCGAGCCAATGCGGTCATCAGAGCCGATTTTTTGAGAGACCGGCGTGAAGCAAGGTGATGCACTATGCGCTATATTGCTACGGAGGATGTTGCCAAGGCCAAGGAAATGGAAAAGTACATTACCGATGAACGCACAGGGCTGAAATATGAATTGGTCGGTGACTATTACCTGGTTGTCGGAGATGATGAGCCGGAGGAAGATCAGCCAATCAGGATATGGGGACAACGGCATTTACGCCATTTGAAACGCCGCCACAAGGTAATCTATGCAAATTTGCTGACAGGCGGCAAGCTACCCGAATATCTTGCGGATATGCAGGATTGGCTGGACCTCGGGCCGGGCCACCGCATGAACGTCCCCTGTACCAGCTGCGGCAACTGGAAGTGGCGTATGCTGCCTGGGGAGGCGAGCCACAGCCTTGCCAGCAGCATCCACGAGATGACCCGCATCTATGGCCGCCCTTGATAAAGCCCATAAGGCTCATAAAGCATTAAGCAGCCAACGCCTATGGCGTTGGCTGCTTTTTCAGCAGGGGATACAGAGGTACAGATATTTCAGCTTTGTTTTGCCGGGTATCAGGTGCGCTGCACCTGGCCATCGACCTCCGGGTAGGGCAGCTATCTGCAGCGGTGGCCCTTCATGGGTTATAAACAAAAAATTAAATAATGAATCATAGCGGCATCGCGTGGGACGACGCAGCTTGCCATTGTCTACAGGGGCTGTTCTGCACCTCCTATTGAGGAGAATACTATGCCGCTGCACATCGGACGATGAGAAAAGCTCCATTTTTTCACAAACAGGGTAAGCGCGCTCTCTGTGTCAGCCAAGGTTTCGGCTCTGGCATTATCAGCGTGGCAAATTTTACGTACCATATACCGGAATACCCTTCCGATCATGTCGGTGAAGGTAAGCTCCTCCCCGGCGTCCAGCTGATCGATAAAATCGAAATTGCCATCCTCACTGCGTCCTCCCACGATCAGTGTACCGTCATACACGCTGCCCATAAACCTGGCTGGACGAAAGCTCTGCTCGGAGCTGTCCCATTCTGCGCTTACTGGCAGCTTAATGCCTCGGCCCGGGAGCTCCAGCAGGCCGATAACATCAATTCCGTCGATCTCCACGGCAGCCATGGCGCTGTCAGCGCGATTTTCGATAACACCCGCTGATCGCTCCGGCAGAGCTGCTTCGATTTTTTCAATCAGAGAGGGAATGTCAGCTGCCCTTTGCTTATCCTGCGCCTGTCGCACGACGAATAATATCGCCGCAGCGCCCAGCAGCAAAACGCCCAGCGTAACAAGTAGGATGGAAAGCCCTTTACTTCGCACGGGACTTCTTCCTCAACACGATGCCCACCACCAGCAGCGCCAGCCCGGACGCAGCCATCAAGAGCACATACAGGGTCATATTTGTTGTGTCGCCGGTCTGCGGATGATTTCCTGCAGGCGTCTCCGGCTTGGTGTTGGTAATGCTGAAGGTATCGCCGCTGCGCTGAATGCCCACCGTATAACCCTCTGGCACATTCACTTCGTTCACGGTCCATACGCTGCCATCATCAACAGCCTTCCATGTGTACATCCAGTTGTTTTCAGCGCTGAGAGTCACGGACTGCTGCAGCTGTCCGTCCCTGCGAACCTCCACAGAGACGCTAACCGGGCGATCCTGGCCGCCGTCCCTCCAGGCCTTCACCGCTTTATAGGTGACCTCGCCCTTGGCTGGTGTGTGTACACTCATTTTTGGCCTTGCGGAGACGGAATACACCCACTGCCCCTCACTGTCCACCCCTGGCACGGCCGCCAGGAAGGATTCAAACACATAGTATTTGCCATCCTGCTCTGTGCGCACGGAGGAAACCAGGTATATGCCCGCAGTAAGATTATCAAAGACGACCTTGCCCCTCGCATCGGTTTTGGCAGTTTGGTCAGCCGCGATGCCATCGGCGAGAATATAGGAGTTCAGAGTGATGGTCATTTCATCCCACTCGCTCTGAGAGGAGGTGCCGGTGACCTGGATGGGGTATGACCGGAAGCTCCCGGCCAAAGCATACTGCGCATCCTCGGTAATATCCGCAATGTGCCAGAGCTTGATGTCTTGCCCGGCAAAGACCATTCCCTCGGAGGAATAGGTCACGTCCAGAGTGCAATCACTGCGCAGCTGCACCTTTTCACTGGCCTCCGTGGTGGAGGCGGCGTGGGCGGTCACTGCTCCCGACAGGAGCAGTGCAGCAATCAGTATAAAATTTGCGATCCGGTAGCTTATTCTTTTCATATCAGTTCTCCCTCGTCATTGATGGGAAGCTTCCGCTTCGCAGGCTTAAAGCAGACGTACAGAATGAGCAGCAGGATGATGGGCATTGCCACCACCGGTGTAACGATCAGCCGATCGATGATAAATGCATCCGATATAGCCCCAAAGGAGCGCATATCCTCAGATTCGATCCTGTGGCCGCGCACCAGCAGCCGATGGGAATTGATGCCATAGGGCGTGCAGGTGACCAGGGTGCAGAGTTCCTTCTCCTCGTCGATGAGCAGGTCGCTCACATCGTCCGGCAGGACGGTTTTAATTTGATCCACCTCATAAATAAAGGTCTTGTCCAGCACCGTGATCCGGAAGGTGTCGCCCACCTCCAGCTTGTCCAGATCCGAGAACAGCTTTGCGCTGGGCAGGCCCCGGTGTGCCGAGATAGCCGCATGGGTACCCTTTCCTGCAATAGGAAAGCTGCTGCCTTGAATGTGTCCGCAGGCATGGTTCAGCATAGAGGGGTCCGTGCCGTGATAGATGGGCAGCTTCACCTGAATCTTGTCGATATCTATATAGCCGATGACGCCATCGCCGACGGCATTGAGGCAATCATCGTATCCGCTGATCTGCTGGTATTCCGTCAGCGGGAATGACAGCGCCTTCAGCTCACTATTGTATTCCTCCGCCCGCTCAAAATAGGCGGTATTGTCCTTAGGCGACAGACTCTTGACAATGGTGTCATAGTCCACGATGGCCCTGGATTGTGTGATGGAGTTCCAGTAGCTGCTGACGGACGGATACAGCAGGAGAGAGAGGCCCGCCAGGAAAACGCCCAGCAGTATTAAGGTGATCACTTTTCGCTTTCTCACGGGTTTATCTCCTGTTGCGTTCCAGGGCGCACGAAGCCGAACACACGGCTGTCCGGCCGCCTGCAATAGGCGGGTCGGGTGTATTCGGATGCGTCCGCCTTGGAAAAGGATATGCCACCGGGAGGGCGGAGGCGAACCTCCGCCTCCCATGGCGGTGCAGTGTGTCAGGGATGCAGGATCAGAAGGATTCCTTGCTCATTCTCTTGTTGGTCACCAGGAATACGCCTGTGCAGATGACAGCCAGAGCGCCCAGGGCCACAAAGATCACGGTGCCGATGCCGCCGGTTTCGGGCAGCATGGTGCCGGTGGAGTTGGCAACGCCCGCAGTCAGGGAATGGGCAGCTCCGGGAGTGGAGGCAGCGTCGTCGATGGTCGCAGAACCATCCTTGTTCAGCACGATGGTGATGTCCTTGGTAAGCTGGTTGTAGCCGGCGGGGGCGGCGGTCTCCTCCAGGCGGTAAGTATCGGCCTGCAGACCGTCAAAGCGCGCAACGCCCTTATCGTCGGTGGTGACCTCAGTGGCATCGGCCTTGTCAGCGACCCAAGTGGCGGCCTTGGTAGCGGCGTCATACTTATAGTACTTGTTCTCAGCGTTCTTCAGCACGAACTTGGCGCCCTCCAGCTTGGTGCTCTCGCTGCCGGCGGCGTACTTGTTGATGACGATATTGAAGGAGAACACTTCCACTTCCTCGTGGGATTCCCCAAAAGAGTTTTTGTCAGCGGGGTTGTTGCTGTACTTGAGCGTAGCGGTGTTGGTTTCCTCATTGCGCTGGATGGCTTTCTCGTTGACGGTGGCAGTGTAGGTGATGACTACAGGTGCGTCGATCTGATCCTGATATTTCATCATATTGATGCTGGCCACAAAGCCGTTCTCATTGTTTTTGATAGTCGCAGCGGCAGTCACATCCACGCCGCCGATGGTGACCTTGACGTCGTTGTTGAAGGTCAGACCCTCGGACATGGTATCCGTCACTTCGTAAGTATACTCGGTGTAGCCCTTGGTGGAGGGCACCTTGCCGGTGATGGTGTAGGTGAGCTTTTGACCGACTTCCACAGTGCGGTCGTCGTCATTCACATCCTTTTTGATCTCCGGCACTTCGTTCTTGTCGCGAATCTGAATATTCTCGGCAGTAGCCAGCTCGCAGACCGTGCCGCTGGTGCCGGATACAAAGTAATAGCCCGGGGTAAGGCCGGAGGCCTTCATGGTGTCACCATCCTTGGTAAAGGCGGTGCCGGTGCCGAGAGAACCCGCATTCGTTTTCAGATACTGGGCAAAGGAGGCGGCGGAGAAGCTGTCGCCGGTGCTCACATTATACTTGCCCGTCTTACCAACGGGTGTTAGGGTGAGTCCGTTGGCAGTCACATCGGCGTATGCCTTGACGGTAGTAAAGGCGGCGTCGGTATCGCTGATGGTGTAGGAGTAGTGGTCGCCAGAGTAGGTCACGTCAAAGATCTTGTAGGCGGTGTAGGTGCGATCCCCCTGGGGATTGGTAATGGTGATGCTGCCGGTGGTGTCTGCTGCAAAGGCTGGCACAGCCAGAGCCAGCGTCATGGCCAGGGCCAGCAAAACCGTGAAAAGCTTTCTCATCGTTTTCATCGTGTGTATCCTTTCTGATTTAAAGTAGTTTAATGGAAACGGATAGTTCCTGCGGCGCGGGTAGAGGTATATTTTGCGTGGGCAGGAGAGGAAACAAAGGCGTTAATCACCCTCCTTTCCGTACTTGCGCCTCAGAAGACATCCTGTAATAACAGCAGTGAGCATCAGAGCGATTCCGGCATACAAAAAGATTCCCCGTCCGATGCCGCCGGTTTCCGGCAGTGCAACGGTGGATGTGTTGTAGATATCCACGGCCGTGTCATCGTTCATAGTAAAGGTATAGCTGCTGCTCCCGGCGAGGACGGTGCCGGTGCTGGGATCCTTCATAATAACGGTGTAGCCGTCTGTGGTGGTCTCCGTCACGGTGACCGAAGCACCCCTGGGGATGCCCGTAATGGTGGTCGACTCGTCGTTTTTCAGAATAACGCTTTTTTGCAGATTGCCGCCGGCATCCGTATAGGAAACGGTAAAGGTAAAGCTGCCTGTGGTGTCGGGAGCGTTCACGATTTTCGTTAGCTTCAGGGCTCGCCCGGTATCCGCATAAGTGTTGGTGAAGGTGAAGGCCGCGACTGTGGTGCTCTGCAGCTGCACAGCGTCATTCGTATCCGTCGCAGTCAGTTTAAACCCATGCAGCTCTGCGTAGCTCTCTTCAATCCTGTAGTAATAACCGGGCGCCTGATCCTTCATGGAGATACGGGCGGACAGTGTCCAGGAGCCATCGCCGTTGGGCGTCCAGCTGCCCAAATTTGTGGCGGTGTACGTCATGACGGTTTCGGGATCGGTAAAGCTGCCGTCAGCGGACTTTTGAACCGTAAAGGTCAGCTTTCCGGATAGCAGCTGCAGGTCATCCTCCGTCAGACCCACCACATGCTTTGTCAGCGTGAAATTGGGCGCTTCCGAGGAAGCCGGCGGGATCTGCTGGCTGAACCACACGTTGTCAATGTGGTTGCCGATGTAGTTTTCGTTATTGTATAGCATGCGTCTGTGTGGACGTGCTCGTCCTGCTCGGCCAGCGCACACAGCAACTCACCGCTATCATCAAAACAGAAGCTGTCGTGCTTGTGGATGATGTACTCGCCCTGGCCCAGATCGGCCCCGGCGGTGCATTGGATCTCCTTGTGAGCCGGCGTACCGGGAAGCTCGTAGCAATCGTCCGTGTGGACGTGCTCGGCAATGCCGCAGTAGGTATCCGGCGTGGATTCCATGGTGATAGCCGGCAGAATGAGCGCATATGTCGTCACAAAGACCACAAGGCATATGGGCACAGATAAAATCTTGTACCAAGTGCGCTTCCGGCGGTGCTTCTTGTTCAGCTCTTCAGCCTGCGAATGAATGTCCATGTTCATGCAAATTTCTCCCCGTATTTCCAGGCGATGTTAGTCCGCGGAACCGATCCGCTTGATCGGCCACACTCTGAAAATGATTTTGCCTATGATTTCTTCTTTTTCCACGCAGCCCACCAGAGACGACCGGGAGTCCACGCTGCTTTCCCGGTGGTCGCCCAGGACGAAAAAGGAATTCTGAGGTACGGTGTACGGATATTCAATGTCGGCGTTGCCATAGGATTTTTCGGTTAGGTACGGCTCATCCAGCAGGGTATTGTTCACATATACGTCGCCGCTGTCGGTAATGACAACGCTGTCGCCGGGGCAGCCGATAATGCGCTTGACAAGAACGCGGTTGTTATAGTAAAAGGCGATTATGTCACCGGTTTTGAACTGTGGGGACTTCACCGACACCACGATATCCCCCTCCTGCAGGTTCGGATTCATGGAGGTGCCGTATATCTGCAAAACCGGCAGCAGCAGTGTAGCCACCAGCACACTGATCGCGGCCACGATCACCAGCGTATAGATGGTGCTGCGCAGCAGCTTTTTGTATCGGCTGTGATATTTTTCTCGGTTGAGTTCGCCAGTGAGCTCGTCCACGGAGGGCACAGCCGTATCGGTTGCAAAGTACGGCGTCAGCCGCGTACAACAAAAGCCGGTCGTACATCTACTTCTGGAAGCAGCGCTGGGATGGTAGTGTGGCGTCCCTGGCCTGCCAGTCCAGACGCCCTCACAGCCACCCCAACCAGCACACGGAGGCCGAGCTAAAGCTCATCCGCGATATGCGCCGCCGCAATCCGTCGCT
>NZ_JAJEPW010000097.1:0-7189 GCF_020687045.1 Brotocaccenecus cirricatena | reverse complement strand
TACCCCGCGCCTTGGCTCTCCCTCTGGGAGAGCTGTCGGCGCAGCCGACTGAGAGGGCCTGTAGGGGCGGACGACCCTGTCCGCCCAAACCTGCCGGGTTGACGCGGCCCGCTGAGGGCAGCGGGCCCTACGAAATGTCTACCGATAGAACACTCGTAGGGCGGGGCCCATGTCTGCCCACTGTCCCGCCGCCAGCCACCCGCGCAAAAAGGGAGGGCGGACAGATGGTCTGTCCGCCCTCAAGTGAGGAGAAAAATGGTAAGAAAAAAGCGGTATTACAGCAGCATGGCCAGCAGCCACACCGCGCCGATGGCCGCGCCCCCCAACAGGGCCGCCAGCCACGGGGACATACGCAGCCGCCGGGGCGGTGCGCCGTGGGTCCGGGCATAATCCTTGGCAATGCGGATGGCCTGGTCCACCACCTGCTGGGAGGTGACCCCTCCGCTGCCCACGGCTGCGTCGTTGCGCACAATGAAAATGGCCTGTTCGAAAATATGCGGGTCCGGGGAATCCACCACGATGACCCGGCGGGAAAGTCCTTTTACCAAGAGTTATGCCCTCCTCTGTTGCGATTTCGTTTGACAGCTTCAGTATGCCCGCCGCATAGGGGAATATACCCCCTTACACCGGCTTTTTTTCGCCGGAGGACAGGTGCAGCACCAGCACGGCGCAGTCGTCCTCCAGCCCCTTGCGGCCCCGGGACTCCGCCAGGATCAGAGACACCAGGGCGTTGGCGTCCCGGCCGCTCCATCCGGCCAGCAGATTTTGCAGCCACTCATCGTTTCCGGCGTCGGCGATGCCGTCGGAGACCATCACGAAGAAGCTCCCGGCGGTCAGCTGCAAGCGGGTGCACTCCGGGGCCTCCCGGACGGCCTGCAGCCCGGCGGGCAGGGACTGGCCGGTATAGCGGCTGACGCTGCCGCTGCGCTTGAGATAGGACGGAGCGGCCCCGTATTTATAGAGGGCGGCCTGTCCGCTGGCCCGCTGCAGGGCCAGCAGGTCGATGGTGGTGAAGCCTCCGCCGCTCTCTCCCCGCAGGGACAGGGCGGTGTTCAGGGTTTTCAGAGCCGGGCCCGGCTCGATCCCCGCCTCCAGAAACTGCCGCAGCAGCCGGACGGTCATGGCCGCCTCCCGGTGGGCGGCCTCGCCGCTGCCCATGCCGTCGGACAGCAGCAGATACACGGTGTCCCCCACCTCGAAGGTATCCAGCTGGTCGCCGCAGACGCTCTGGCCCTGCCGGGGCCGCAGGGAGGAGGCCACCCCATAGCCCATGGCCTGGGCACCGGCAGGCACCGCCGGACCGGCGGAGGCCAGCATATCCCCCAGCTGGGCATATTGCTCCCGGGCCTGGTCCCGGACCTCCGACAGCCGCCGGTGGTACTGCTGCCGCAGCAGATAGGATCGCAGCTCCACATTCACCGCCCCCACAAAATCCGACAAATGGACGCACCGGGAGGTGAAATACAGGGGAAAATCCCCGGCCTGGGCCTCTCCCCGCTGCAAAAGCCGGGGGCAGGCGTCGTTGAAGGCGTTGTAGGTGGCGCTGTAATTCTGCCGCCAGCAGGTATCCCGCAGGATGCACCGGCGGCACACCTGCTCCGCCGCCCGGTCAAATACCACCGATGGATTCTCCGGCTTCTCCGGAGCGGTGCCCCGGAAGAAGCTGTCGTACAGGTCCCGCAGGGCGGCGGCGGGCTTGGCCAGGCGGTCCGGCCGGGGCGGCTTTTCCGGCTGGGCCCGTTTTTTCTCCGGCGGCAGGCTCAGCCGGGGCAGCGGCAGCAGGGACAGAATTCCGCCCGAAAACAGCTCAATCATCCGATAAAGCGGCTCCTCTGTCCCGAACAGCAGGGTACAGCCCCCGCCAATGGCCCAGAATGTCCCGATACACACCGGGGCAGGGGCGGAACGCACCCGGGACAAAGCGGCGCAGGAAAGGCCCAGCACCGCCATAGGCGCCAGGTCCGGCTCATTCCCCAGCAGACCCAGGCACAGCCCCATGGCCGCCCCCCAGGCAGCACCCCGGGCCGGTTCCATCTGCCGGACGCTGCGCATCAGAAAAGCGCACGTCAGGCACATTCCAACCGATATTCCGACGATCCGGAAAGCCCCCGCCGAAAGGCACAGCCCCGCCGCCAGCAGCAGGGGCAGCCGGTCCCGGCGGCGCAGCAGCAGGTCCGTGACCGCGGCGGTGAGGCCCATGCAGAACACGCACAGGGCCCACAGCCGGATGGGCCGGGCGATGAGATACGCCGACTGCACCAGAAGCAGCAGCGCCGCCGCAAGACCCGGCCGGAAAAACCGCCGGGGGAAAAATTTCGTGTCGAAAAAGGCGATGCTGCCGGAAAAGATCAGAATGGCCGCCGCCAGCTGCCGCAGGCCCGCCTGAAACGGCAGAAACAGAAACGCCCCCAGTCCGCAGCCCAGGACGCAGCACAGGCCCGGCAGTCCCGGCCCGGCCGCCGCCGTGATGGCCAGAGGCAGCGGGGCGCACAGGCCCCCGAAGGAGCCGGCCGTCAGCAGGCAGGTCAGGGCCGCCCGGCCCAGGGGTTCAAGCAGCCGCCGTTTCTCCCGGGGCAGTGGCAGAAGTTTCATGGACAAGCCCTCCTTTGCCCCCTATTGTAGCCGGGCGGCGGACGAAAAAGTGTCGGGAAATAGCACAGAGGGCGTATTTTCAGGGCGGAATGGTCTTTGTTTGGTCAAATGTTAAGAAAATGTTACGGAAATCGGCAGATTTGTTTAAAATATTCTTCTTGTTATTGCCGGACAAATAGTATATAATACCCTATATTATTGTGCTTATGCCGCCTTGGCGGCAGTCTATAGAAAGGAAGTTAGCTATGATTAAGGTTCAAACCGGTCAGGGCGAGATCACCATCAGCAGCGCGGTATTCACCACCATCACCGGCGCGGCAGCCACCAACTGCTTCGGCGTCAAGGGCATGGCCTACCGCAGCATGACCGACGGCCTGGTGCACCTGCTGCGGCGGGAAGCCATGAGCAAGGGCGTGAAGGTCACTTATAACGAGGACGGCACCGTTTCCATCGAGCTGCACATCGTTGTGGAAAACGGCGTCAACATTGCCACGGTCTGCCGCTCCATCATGAGCGAGGTCAAGTATGTGGTCACCAAGAATACCGGGGTGGAGGTCCGCGAGGTCAATGTGTGCGTGGACTCCGTTACCGTGTAAGCACCCGGCCAAAGGAGTAACAAAGAGATGACAGATAGAATCAGCGGCAGCGCCTTCAAGCAGATGATCGCCTTCGGCGCTGCCTGTGTCGCCCAGCAGAAGCAGGCCATCAACGATCTGAACGTGTTTCCGGTGCCCGACGGCGACACCGGCACCAACATGAGCCTGACCATCCAGACCGCCGTCAACGAGCTGAAAAAGTCCGAGCCCGCCACCGTCGGCGAGGCGGCAAAGATCACCGCAGGGGCTCTGCTGCGGGGCGCCCGGGGGAACTCCGGTGTGATTTTGTCCCTGCTGTTCCGGGGCATTTCCAAGTCCGCCAAGGGCCTGGTGGAGATGGACGGCCCGGCCCTGGCCGCCGCCATGGGCGAGGGTGTGGCCACTGCCTATGGCGCGGTGATGAAGCCCGCCGAGGGAACGGTGCTGACCGTGTCCCGGCTGGCCGCCGCCCGGGCCGCCCAGGCCGCCCAGGAGAATCCCAGCGCCGAATACGTGCTGGAGCAGGCCATTCTGGCCGGGCAGGAGACCCTGGCCCAGACCATCGACATGAACCCGGTGCTGAAAAAGGCCGGGGTGGTGGACGCCGGAGGCAAGGGCTACCTCATCATTCTCGACGGCATGCTGCGGGCCCTGCGGGGCGAGGAGCTGCCCCAGGTGGAGGAGGACGAAAAGGCCCAGGATAAGGCGGATTTCGGCGCCCTGAGCCTGGAGGACATCACCTTCACCTATGACACGGTGTTCATCGTGCGCAAGAAGGAGGGCGTGTCCATTGAGCCCTTCCGGGCGTATCTGGACGGCATCGGCGACAGCCTGGTCATCGGCGAGGACGACGAGGCCTTCAAGGTCCATGTGCACACGGATATCCCCGGCCAGGCCCTGACGGAGGCCGCCAAATACGGCACCCTGGAGCTGGCCAAGATCGAAAATATGCGCACCCAGGCGGAGGAGCTGGCGGCCGGCAAGCAGGCCCAGAGCACCGACGATCTGGACGCCGTGGAGGAGGAGCTGGAGGCCATGGAGGGCGGCGTGGCCGCCCCGGAGAAGCGCTACGGCTTTCTGGCGGTGTGCGCCGGTGACGGCCTGGCCGCCACCTTCCGGGATCTGGGCGTGGACCGCATCGTGTCCGGCGGCCAGACCATGAACCCCTCCACCCAGGCCATTCTGCAGGAGGTGAACCGCACCCCCAGCCAGGTGGTGTTCGTGCTGCCCAACAACAAGAACATCATCATGGCCGCCCAGCAGTGCGTGGGCCTGACGGAAAAAGAGGTCATCGTGGTGCCCACCGCCACCGTGCCCCAGGGGATCTCCGCCATGATGGCGGTGGACCCGGAGGAGGCCGATCCCCAGGTGATCCTGGCGGCCATGACGGAGGCGGCGGAGAACGTGGTCACCGCCCAGGTGACCTATGCCGCCCGGAACTCCGATTTCGACGGCTTCGCCATCAGCGCCGGGGACTATCTGGCCCTGACGGACGGGAAGCTGTTCGGCACGGACCAGAAGCTGGAGACTCTGCTGGATCAGCTGGCGGCTCTGGCGGCGGACAAGGGCGCGGAGTTCATCACCGTGTTCTATGGCGACGGCGTCACCCAGGAGGACGCCCAGCGGGCCGAGCAGCGCTTTGCGGATGCCTGCCCGGAGGCGGAGGTGTCCCTGCTCCCCGGCGGCCAGCCTGTGTATTACTATATTATCTCAATTGAATAATATATTGTGCCGTTTGCGCAAAAAAGACGCCGGAGGTCTCCTCCGGCGTCTTTTGGCATCGCCGCAATCGGGCTCTGCCCCGCCCGCCATTCCACTGCTTTTGGGCCGGGTAGAACCCGGCCCCTACAGGTGCTCTACTGGTGATGCTCTCATCGTCTTGCTGAAAAAATCTCCATCTTGCCCCGGGGGGCGGGGTGTGGTACAATGGCCTTACTTTATAATAAGGAGCGTGCCGGTATGATGCACCTGGAAGCGGACGTATTCCGGAAATTCGACAAGCAGTGGGCCCTGGTCACGGCGGGGACCCCGGAGCATTACAACACCATGACCATCAGCTGGGGCGGCCTGGGCACCCTGTGGAGACGGCCGGTGGCCACCGTGTATGTGAAAAAGAACCGCTATACCTTTGAATTTATGGAGCAAAGCGACTATTTCACCGTCAGCTTTTACCCTGAGGCGCAGCGCCGGGCCCTGTCCCTGCTGGGCAGCACCTCCGGCCGGGACGGCGACAAGGTGGCGGCGGCGGGCCTGACGCCGGAGTTCCTGCCCCAGGGCATCACCTTCCGCCAGGCGGAGACCACCCTGGTCTGCCGCAAGCTCTATTGCCAGGACTTCGCCCTGGACCAGATCCCCCGGGACGTTCAGGACATTTTCTATCGGGACGAGCCGGTCCACCGGATGTACATCGGCGAGGTGGTGGACATCATCGGGAATGAAAGCCTTGCCAATCGCCCCTGAGTGTGCTATACTCAGGGTATAACATACGGAAGCTCATATAGCCTTGCGGATATGGTGCAAGGCGTTTCTACGGGGCCGCCCACGGCCCTGCTATGGGTGCTCTGCCGGTGGACCGGCGGGGCGCCCATCTATTTTTTTCTGAAGGAGCGATGCGGTATGACACAGGTTTTACGCGGCAACATCATCCAGGCCCCCCGGCTGGGGGAGCTGGACATCCGGGAGCACGGCTATCTGGTGCTGAAGGACGGCGTGGTGCAGGGGGTCTATGACGCGCTGCCCCAGGCCCTGGCCTCCGCCCCCATAACGGACTACGGCGACCGGCTCATCATGCAGTCCTTTGTGGATATGCACCTCCACGCCCCCCAGTATCCCATGCTGGGCATGGGCATGGACCTGCCCCTGCTGGACTGGCTGAATACCTACACCTTCCGCACCGAGGCCCGGTTCGCAGACCCGGACTTTGCCCGCCGGACCTATCGCCGCCTGGCCTCCGACCTGATCACCAACGGCACCACCCGGGTGTGCATGTTCTCCTCCCTGCACACCGAGGCCACCTGGATCCTCATGGAGGAGCTGGAGCGGGCCGGGGTCACGGGCTATGTGGGCAAGGTGAATATGGACCGCAACGCCCTGCCCGGCATTCTCCAGGAAACCACGGAGGAGTCCGTCTCCGAGACCCTGCGCTGGCTGGACGGCTGCCATTTTGAGCACGTCAGGCCCATCATTACCCCCCGCTTCACCCCCAGTTGTTCCAATGAGCTGATGGCCGCCCTGGGCCGCATCGCCCGGGACCGGGGGCTGTATGTCCAGTCCCATCTGTCGGAAAACAGGGGGGAGATCGCCTGGGTGAAGGAGCTGCACCCGGACTGCGCCCAGTATTGGGAGACCTATGACAAATACGGCCTTTGGAAGGACCACACGGTGATGGCCCACTGCGTCCACTCCGACGCCCGGGAGTGCGCCGCCATCCGCCGGGCCGGGGTGGTGGTGGCCCACTGCGCCGGGTCCAACATCAACCTCTGCAGCGGCGTCTCCCCGGTGCGGGAGATGCTGCGCCAGGGGATCTGGGTGACCCTGGGGTCCGACATCGCCGGCGGGGCACAGCTGCCCATGTACAAGGTCATCACCATGAGCATCCGGGCCTCCAAGGTCAAGCGCATGGAAACCGACTGGTCCGAGGATTTCCTGACGGTGCCGGAGGGCTATTACCTGGGCACCACCGCCGGGCACCGGTATTTCGGCGGCGGCGAGGGCTTCGCCGTGGGCCAGCCCCTCCACGCCATCGTGGTGGACGACGGGGACTTCCCGGAGCCGGTGCGGCCCCTGACGGTCCGGGAGCGCTTTGAGCGGTCCCTCTATATGCTCCACCGCCACAACATCACCGCCGTCTGGTCCCATGGCCGCCAGGTGAAGTGAATATCTGCCGCCGCTCCCGCGGGAGCGGCGGCTCAGCTTGTCAAAAAAGGGCGTGGCCCTTTTTTGACAAAAGGCTTGCAGTCTGCCGCGCGCATAATTTGTTCGCTGAAAGCGAACAAATTCCACACTTGCAGACCGAGAAGTGG
>NZ_JAJEPW010000096.1:0-7450 GCF_020687045.1 Brotocaccenecus cirricatena | reverse complement strand
CGCGCATAATTTGTTCGCTGAAAGCGAACAAATTCCACACTTGCAGACTGAGAAGTGTTTTTTTCGACGTACACGCCGCCGCAAAAAACGGATTAAACTTGCTTTGCCGCCTGCGGGCGGCAAACTCTGCGAGGCTTTTGGGACGGCCTCATGTAATATATCCCCGCCCGGGAGGCTTCCCGCCTCCCGGGCACCCCGAACCATACAAACCGCCCCGGAATATTGAAGGAGGAAATATCGCTCATGGAAAAAATCAAGATGGTCACCCCCCTGGTGGAGATGGACGGCGACGAAATGACCCGCATCCTGTGGCAGATGATCAAGGACCAGCTGATCCTGCCCTTTGTGGACCTGAAAACCGAGTATTATGACCTGGGCCTGCTGCACCGCAACGAGACCCAGGATCAGGTCACCGTGGACGCCGCCAACGCCACCCGCCGCCTGGGTGTGGCCGTGAAGTGCGCCACCATCACCCCCAACAAGCAGCGCATGGAGGAATATCCCCAGCTGACCCAGATGTGGAAAAGCCCCAACGGCACCATCCGCTCCATTCTGGACGGCACCGTGTTCCGGGCCCCCATCCTCATCGACAGCATCCACCCGGTGGTGAAGAACTGGAAAAAGCCCATCACCATCGCCCGTCACGCCTATGGCGACGTGTATAAGAGCGTGGATCTGTACACCACCGAGCCCGGCGAGTGCACCATGACCTTCAAGGGCCAGAGCGGCGAGGAAAAGACCCTGCTGGTGCAGAAGGTGGACGGTCCCGCCGTGTGGCAGGGCGCCCACAACAAGGAAAAGAGCATCCGCTCCTTCGCCCGGGCCTGCTTCCAGTACGCCATCGACACCCGCCAGGACCTGTGGTTCTCCACCAAGGATACCATCGCCAAGGTCTACGACGGCGAGTTCAAGAAGGTGTTCGAGGAGGAGTTTGAAAGCTACAAGGCTAAGTTCGACGAGCTGGGCATCACCTATTTCTATACCCTGATCGACGACGCCGTGGCCCGCGTCATCCGCAGCCAGGGCGGCTTCATCTGGGCCTGCAAGAACTATGACGGCGACGTCATGAGCGACATGGTGTCCACCGCCTTCGGAAGCCTTGCCATGATGACCTCCGTTCTGGTGTCCCCCGACGGCACCACCGAATATGAGGCCGCCCACGGCACCGTCACCAAGCACTATTACAAGCACCTGAAGGGTGAGCAGACCTCCACCAACCCCATGGCCACCATTTTTGCCTGGTCCGGTGCGCTGCGCAAGCGGGGCCAGCTGGACGGCACCCCGGACCTGTCCGCCTTTGCCGACAAGCTGGAGGCCGCCTGCTTCGAGACCCTGGGCGACGGCATCATGACCAAGGACCTGGTGGGCCTGGTGGACGAGGGCACCCCCGTCACCGCCGTCAACAGCAGTGAATTCATCGGCGCGATCCACGACCGTCTGGCCGCGAAGCTGTAAAAAAGGGAGGCAGAGAAATGAACCTGCTCATCACCGCCACCGCCGGCACCATGGAGTCCAACGACATCATGGTCACTCTGGAGCCCGCCCAGTCCGGCGGCATCCAGATCAGCCTGACCAGCAACGTTCTTCAGCAGTTCGGCCGCCAGATCGAGGCCGTCATCCGGGACACCCTGACCCACTACGGCATTGAGAATGCCGAGGTCACCGCCGTGGACAAGGGCGCCCTGGACTGCACCGTCCGGGCCCGGGTCACCGCCGCCATTTTCCGGTCCGCCCAGTCCGACGCCTATGAATGGGAGGTCAAATAACATGTATGTGAAAGACAGACTGCGCCGCAGTATGATGTTCGTGCCCGGCAACAACCCCGGCATGATCCGCGACGCCCATATCTACGGGGCCGACTCCATCATGTTCGACCTGGAGGACTCCGTGGCCTATACCGAAAAGGACACCGCCCGCTTCCTGGTGTATAACGCCCTGAAGACCCTGCACTTCGGCTCCAAGGAGACCGTGGTCCGCATCAACGACCTGTCCAGCGGCCTGGGTATCAAGGATCTGGAGGCCGTGGTCCGGGCCGGGGTACAGGTGGTGCGCCTGCCCAAAACCGACAGCGCCCAGGACGTCATCGACTGCGAGCGGGAGATCGAGCGCATCGAGCGGGAGTCCGGGATCCCCGTGGGCACCACCGGCATGATGGCCGCCATTGAAAGCGCCAACGGCGTGCTCCACGCCGCCGAGATCGCCCACGCCAGCGACCGCCTCATCGGCATCGCTCTGGGAGCCGAGGACTATGTCACCGACCTGAAAACCACCCGCTCCGACGGCATCGAGCTGCTGTTTGCCCGCTGCATGATCCTCAACGCCGCCCGCTCCGCCGGTATCGCCGCCCTGGATACGGTGTATTCCGACGTCAACAACGAGGAGGGCTTCATCGCCGAGGCCACCCTCATCAAGAAGCTGGGCTTCGACGGCAAGTCCGTGATCAATCCCCGCCAGATCGAGCCTCTGCACCATGTGTTCATGCCCAGCGAGAAGGACCTGAACAAGGCCCGGGCCATTATGGACGCCATCGCCGAGGCCAACGCCCGGGGCAGCGGCGTGGCCAGCCTCAAGGGCAAGATGATCGACAAGCCCGTGGTCACCCGGGCCAAGCGCCTGCTGGACCTGTACGAGGCCGGCAGCAAGATCGACGAAGTGGAGGAAATTTGACATGATCGAGCTTGAAAAGATCCCGCATATCCACGAGATCAGCAACCACGGGCCGTACCACGGCGCGCGGGAGAAGAACACCGCCACCTTCCAGGCCCGCTCCACCCGTCAGAACAAGCTGGTGCCCTCCCTGGAGGAGGCCATCCGCCGCACCGGCCTGAAGGACGGCATGACCATCAGCTTCCACCACCACTTCCGCAACGGCGACCACATCATCAACACCGTGGTGGATAAGCTGGCGGAAATGGGCTATAAAAACCTGACCCTGGCGGCCAGCTCCCTGGCCGCGGTCCACGCCCCCCTGATCCGCCACATCCAGAACGGCGTCATCACCCATATCGAGACCTCCGGCATGCGGGGCGAGCTGGCCGAGCAGGTGTCCCGGGGCCTCATCGACTGCCCGGTGGTGTTCCGGTCCCACGGCGGCCGGGCCAGCGCCATCCGCTCCGGCGACCTGCACATTGACGTGGCCTTCCTGGGCGCTCCCTCCTGCGACCCCTACGGCAACGCCAACGGCTACAGCCGGGACGACGAGGACGGCATCGCCTGCGGCTCCCTGGGCTATGCCCGCACCGACGCCACCTATGCCGACAACGTCATCGTCATCACCAACCACCTGGTGGCCTATCCCAACGCCCCCTGGGCCATCCCTGAGTTCGAGGTGGACTATGTGGTCATGACCGACGACATCGGCGACCCCAAGGGCATCATGTCCGGGGCCACCCGCTATACCAAGGACCCCAAGGAGCTGCTGATCGCCAAAACCGCCGCCAACGTCATCGAGGCCGCCGGTTATCTGTACGACGGCTTCTCCATGCAGATGGGCTCCGGCGGCGCGTCCCTGGCCACCGCCCGGTTCCTGCGCCAGAAGATGATCGACCAGAACATCCACTGCCGCTTCGCCCTGGGCGGCATCACCGGCCAGATCGCCGCCATGCACGAGGAGGGCCTCATCGACCGCATCCTGGACGTGCAGAGCTTCGACCTGGACGCCGCCAAGAGCCTGAAAAACAACCACTTCCACCACCAGATCAGCGCCAGCTACTACGCCAGCCACACGGTGGCCGCCGCCGTGGACCAGCTGGACTTCGTGATCCTCTCCGCCCTGGAGATCGACACCGACTTCAACGTCAACGTCCTCACCGGCTCCGACGGCGTCATCCGCGGCGCCATCGGCGGCCATCCCGACACGGCGGAGGGGGCCAGCCTCTCCGTGGTGGTGGCTCCCCTGACCCGGGGCCGCATTCCCACCATCGTCAAGCGCGTCAACACCGTGGTCACCCCCGGCGACGTGGTGGACGTGGTGGTCACCGACCAGGGCATCGCCGTGAATCCCCGGCGGCCCGACGTGAAGGAAAAGCTGGAAAAGGCCGGCCTGCACGTGTTTACCATCGAACAGCTCCAGAAGCGGGCCGAGAAGCTCGTGGGCGTGCCCGATCCCATCCGCTATAAGGACCGCATCGTGGGCGTGGTCATGTACCGCGACAACACCATCATCGACGTGATCCGCCAGATCGATGAGGATGCCTGATCTGCGTATTGTAACGGCGCTGCCCCAGTCCCTGCGCCCGGCGTATGAGGCCCTGCTGGCCTCCGCCGGGCTGCGGGACGAGGGAGACGCCGACTGCACGGCCCTGCTGTCGTCCGACGGCGGGGCCCTGCTGGCCTGCGGGTCCGTCAGCGGCCGGGTCCTCAAGCAGATCGCCGTGGCCCCCTGGGCCGAGGGGGACGGGGCCTGCGCCCGGATCATCACCGCCCTGCTGGAGGAGTCCGCCCGGCGGGGCGCAGCCCATCCGTTTCTGTATACCAAGCCGAAAAATGCCCGCCTGTTCCGCAGCCTGGGCTTCTTCCCGGTGGCGGAAACGGCGGACATGCTGATGATGGAGCACCGCCGGGGCGGCGTGGAGCGGTACATCGCCTCCCTTCCGGCGTATGACGGCGAAAGCGGGGCCGTGGTGTGCCACGCCAATCCCTTCACCCGGGGCCACCGGCACCTGGTGGAATATGCCGCCGCCCGCTGTCCCCACCTGTATGTGTTCGTCCTCAGCGAGGAGACCGGGGATTTCCCGGCGGCGGACCGGCTGGAGCTGGTGCGCCGGGGCACGGCGGACCTTCCCAACGTGGACGTGGTCCCCGGCGGGGACTATATCATCTCCCGGGCCACCTTCCCCGCCTATTTCCTCCAGGGGGACCCGGAGCAGGCCCGGTGCGACCTGGAGCTGACCCTGTTCGGAAAGCGCATCGCCCCGGCCCTGGGCATCACCCGGCGGTTCGTGGGCCAGGAGCCCTACTCCCCGGTGACGGCCCGGTATAACCAGCGGATGCAGGCCCTGCTGCCCCAGTGGGGCATCCGCGTGGAGGAAATTCCCCGGCTGGAGGGCATCAGCGCCAGCCGAGTGCGTCAGCTGCTGCGCCAGGGCCGCCTGGCGGAGCTCCAACCCCTGGTGCCGGAGACGACCTATGCATACTGTCGAGATCACTTTGGAACAGGTGCTCCTTGCCCGTGACCGCCGGGTCCTGCGCCAGCGGGCGCTGGCCGCCCGATACGGCGGGACCCTGCTGTCCTTTACCATGAACATCGCCGGTCCCGTGAAGGACGCCCCCCTGGTCCGCCTGGCCTTTCAGGCGGGCCTTGCGGCGCTGGACCGGGACCTGGGCCAGCCGGTGCACCGGGAGCTCATCCAGGCCCCCACCGGCCCCGAGGCCCTGCTGGTCTATGACCGCCCGGCCCCCTGGGTGAAGGAGCGCTGCCTTCTGCTGGAGGAGCGGGAGGCGGTGGGCCGCCTGTATGACCTGGACGTGCTGTCCCCGGAGGGGGAGAAGCTGTCCCGGCCCCAGAGCCGCCGGTGCCTGATCTGCGGCGGGCCGGTGACGGTATGCTCCCGCAGCCGGGCCCACGGTCTGCCCACCATCCGGGCAAGGACCCGGGACATCCTGGCGGACTTTGCCGCCGGGCATCTGTCCGCCCTGGCCCGGCAGGCCCTGGAGGACGAGGTGGACCTGACCCCCAAGCCCGGCCTGGTGGACCGGCGCAACACCGGCGCCCATGACGACATGGACCGCCCCCTGTTTCACCGCAGCGCCGGGGCCTTGGCGCCGTATTTCCGGCAGTTTGCCGCCCGGGGCATGGCCGGGGCCTCGCCCCGGGAGCTGCAAAGCCTGGGCCGTCAGGCGGAGCATGCCATGCTGGACGCCACCGGCGGCGTCAACACCCACAAGGGGGCGCTTTACAGCTTTGCCCTGCTGCTGTCGGCCATGGGCCGGTGCCTGGCGGAGGGCGGCGACCCCTTTGACACCGCCGCCGCCATAGCCGCGGCCCTGCCCCCGGCGGAAAACACCCACGGCAGCGCCGTCCGCAGCCAGTGCGGCGGCGTCCGGCAGGAGGCCCTGTCCGGCTTCCCCACCGCCCGGCATATGCGGGGGATTTTGGAGAGCGCCGGGCCGCTGTCGGCCCTGGTGTGGGCCATGTCCCGGCTGGACGACAGCACCCTGGTCTATCGGGGCGGCCCCCAGGGGCTGGCCTATGTCCGCCGGAGGGCGGCGGAGCTGCTGCGACTACCGGAGGAGGCCCTGCCCCCGGCGCTGGAGGCCCTGGACGACGATCTGATGGCCCGGCGCCTGAGCCCCGGCGGCAGCGCCGATCTGCTGGCCCTGGCCCTGTTCCTCCGCGCCGCCGCCCCGGAGACCTGGCTGTAAAGCGCAAAAATCATCCCCGGAAAGCTATGCTTTCCGGGGATGATTTTTTCACACGGCAGCGGTCTCCTGAGACGGTTCCTTGGCGGGCTCCTCCTGGCAGAAGGGATACTCCAGCATCCGGGGCAGGCGCATATACCGCCGGAAGTCGTTGCAGAAGGCGGCGTACTCATACCCGGTGCAGATGCGCTCGTCCATCACCACGCCGATGGGCATCATCTTCTTGGTCAGGTCGCCGGATATGTAGTTGGGCACAGGCTTGCCCATGCACACGAACACGCTGGTGGTGCCGAATTCATAGCAGTGGTGGTGGATATAGCTGGTCTTGATGGAGGCCAGGTTGGTGATGAACATGCTGGTGTGGAAGGGGGACAGATCGATGATCTTCCGGGGCAGCAGACCGTGCTTATCCAGGTGATAGGCCAGCCACACCACAAATTTCGGCAGCCCCGGCACGGAAAACATGAACTTCGCAAATTTGTCGGTGCTGTTGGACTGATGCTCCGCCTTGTTGGCGTCGATGGCGTCCTTGATCTTCTGGTTCACGGTGAACACCGTGTCGTTCTCGTCCAGATACACCTTCAGCGTGGTCTCGTTGACCACCCCGTCGGCCTGCTTTTTCAGGATCACGAAGGATACGCAGAAGTGGTTGCGGCGATAAATGCGGCCGTTCATCACAAAATAATTGAGCTTTGGATTGCGCAGCACCGCCTTGTAATAGGCGGAGATGATGACGCTCATATGGTTCAGCCGGACTCCGGCCCGGCGGTGGGTGCGGATAAAGTCCTTGATGACCTCCTCGTCGATGTTCTCGGTAACGGAGTTCCATGCGTCGTAGCGCTTGGGCATGATATAGGGGATGGCCGCCACCAGCGGCGGCAGATCCTTTACGCGGGTTCCATCAGGGCGCATTGCGTTGCCCTCCTCTTTTGTCAGATAGAGCTATTATACGGCATCTTTACGGGGATTGCAAGACAGAATGCGCAGCAGACTGCAAGCCTTCTGCCCCAAAAGGGCTTTGCCCTTTTGGGGCAAGCAGAAGCGGGGGGGGGGGGGGGGGGGGGGGGGGGGGGGGGGGGGGGGGGGGGGG
>NZ_JAJEPW010000095.1:0-7459 GCF_020687045.1 Brotocaccenecus cirricatena | reverse complement strand
CGGAACTTTTCTCCCATAGCGGTGAAAATGAACTGTTCAAACTCATTCTTGCGGAGTGTGCCGCACCCCGGACAGCCGTATTATAGCCTGACATCAGCCGCCCTCCAATCTGCGAACCATTCGCAGATATTATAGCATTTCCCCCTTTGTCAATATCATCCCGCGATACCGGCGTCTTTCCGACAGTTCAAGATTTGTCAGCGTAAAAGAAAACAGCGTCACATCAAAGGCTTCGAACCGGTGGGCTCTTACGCGGTCAAAGCAGTCCGCGTTTCACGGCATCATCCACCGGCTCCAGTTCTTTTTCCAGCGTACAGGATAGATCCCATAGCAGCTGACGTTCCTCGTCATCCTCTGTGGTCAAGCTGCCCAATTCATCCCACCGCAGAATGATTCGATACAGCGCCAGAGCCTCCTGTTCCGTGAATCTTAATTCCATAAGCGGCGTCTCCCTCTCAGTTGCTTTTCAATGGAAAATCAGTGGTAAACGATACCGTACATTTCATCGCGTCAGCCGCATCTCATTCTCAAACTGCTCCATCGTCTCCTGTCGGCTGGGGACTTGTGCAAGCGTGCAGGAAAACGGCTGGCCGAACAGGGGTTGGGACAGTGTCTCCGCCCAATGCGTCAGCACCTCCGGAGTGAGGGGGCGCTCCTCCCGGAGAAAGATCACCCCGTAATAGGGCGGTACAGACGGGGAAAGCAGCTGTGTCAGCGGGACGCCGCTCCGGACGGAGGCGTTGCAGAAATGCATCTCCGGCGAAAAAAGCGGATAGTACAGCGCCCCGACGAACCAGTCCTGTTCGCCGCTTCTGAGCCTCCTTGCCTGCTCCAGAAAGTGCGGATGATCCGGGTTATCCGGCTCCACAAACTCACCCTCCCGAATGGTCTGGTGAAGTGCGGGGAGGTTATGGAAATCAAAGTGGAAAAAGGGCACCTCTCCCGCCTCGTCCTCAGAAAGAGAAAACTCCGCCGCATGGAAAGGTTCCAGGTCCTTACAGCAGCGGTAATAGCCCCACCAGTAGTTCCAGTCATAAATATGCAGATATTTTTTTGCTTTACAACCCATAGATGTACTCCATTCTAACAATGTCGGCACAAGAGAAAATCACAGGAAACTCTCCACCCGGCACCGGCAAAAGCCCGTTCCAAGCCCGTCCTTTTTGCAAGAGGGGCGCTCACAGGCGGCGCGGTGCTCTTCTTATCTGCTCACCGGAATGGAAATCTCAAACACGGCGCCACTATCCCCGTTGTAGGCACGGATCGTTCCCTTATGCAGGTGGATGATCTCCTTGGCCAGGGCAAGGCCGATGCCGGATTTTCCGTTTTTTCCCATGTAGAAGCGGTCAAAGATATGGGGCAGATCTTCCGCGGCAATGCCGTCCCCGTCATCCTGTATCCGTATCGTCACATGACGCTTCTCCGTGCGGCAGGTCAGGTGCAGCTGGCTGCGGGCATAGCGCACGCCGTTGGATAGGATATTGGTGACGGCTCTGCGCAGCCGGGTATCGTCACAGCTAACCATAACGGGCGTTTCGGGGAAGTCCGGCGTGATGGTGATACCGCCGCCGGCGGCTATCGGCTCCACGGCGCGCATGCTGTCGTAGAGCAGCTCCCGAACATCCATCTCGGAAAGGGTAAGCGGCTGCCGTCCCATGTCGATTTTCGAGATGTCCAGGAGCTCGTCCACCAGTTCCGTCATGCGGTCGCTCTCCGCCAGGATCACCTCCGCCGCGCTGCCTGTGTCCATCACACCTGCCTGTATGCCCTCCGCATAGCCCTGTATCGCCATAAGCGGCGTTTTCAGCTCATGGGAGGCGTTCTGAAAGAAGGTCTGCTGCCGCTCCGTCTCCTTTTCAATATCCCGGCCGAAGCGGAAGCCCAGCAGGCACATGACGGAGGAGATCGCCAGCAGTACCGCAAAGAACGCCCAGTTCAGCGTCACGATATAGCGGGTGATTGGGCCGATGTCTATATACATGATGTAGGCGTACGGCTTTTCCCAATCGTCCTGCTCCTCCTGCACGGACATGAAGATCAGGTGATGTTTGTCCGTTTTGAAGGTATAGCATTGATTGAGTGCAATATCCCGCCCGGCGCAGTATTCCAGCAATTTTTTCTCCAGGTGATAGCTATCCCGGTTCCATGTGTTAGGTCGGTATCCGTCATCCAGTTCCAAAAAGACGATGCTGGGGGTAAAGAAATTCCCCTCCTCCTCGCCCTCGTCATAGATCGGCTCTTCGTCGGTATAGGGGATGGTGCGGTTCTGGTACTGTGACTCGCTGATGAGCGCCTTTTTTGCCTCACGCACAAAGTGGGCAGGTATGATGAGGTTCACCGCCAGCATGAACAGTGCAAAGAGCAGCAGAGCCGCACCGAGGATCAGATACACGATCCGCAGCTTGATGTTTTTCATGTGCGCTCCGCTCCTTTCAGCTTATAGCCAAAGCCCCATATGGTGCTTACGCTGACGGTGCTGCCCGCTTGCAGCAGCTTTTTTCGGATACGGCGCAGCGTTTCATCGGTTACGCGGGTCTCCACCTCCGAGTCAAAGCCCCACACCGCGCTGAGCAGCTCCTCGCGGGAATATGCCTTTTCCGGCTGCTTCATCATATAGCTGAGCAGTCGCAGCTCGGTCTGGGTGAGCGACACTGGCGCAGTCCCATAAAAGATGGCGTTTTCCGTGGCGGAATAGCGGATATCCCCGTAATGAAGCTCGTCCTCCGCCGCCGCCGTTTTTCCTCGGTCCATCTCCACACGGCGCAGCAGCGCCTTCACCTTCATCAGAAGAATGGTCGGGCGAAAGGGCTTGGTGAGATAATCGTCGCTGCCCTGACTGATGCCCATGACGTAGTCCAGCTCGCTGTCTTTGGCCGTAAGCAGGATGATGGGAATATCGGAAACAGCGCGAAGCTCCCGGCACACGGTAAGTCCGTCCGTGCCGGGCATCATGATATCCAGTATTACCAGCTCCGCAGGGTCCTGACGAAACGCCTCCAGCAGCGCGTCACCGCTTTCAAAGGAGCGCACAGTATAGCCGTCGCTTGCCAAAAAACTATGGAGCAGCTCCCGTATGCTCTTTTCATCGTCCGCCAAATAGATGGAATGTCCCATGCGTCCTCCTTGGAAGCAGCGCCAAATGCTGCGCGTGGGCGCAGCATCGGCGTCGTATTTAGTTAATCATATCAGAAAACCTCTTTGCCGTCAAAGGGGGCAGATGCCGCTTTCACAGCCGGTACCGCCCCAAATGGTATCGTACAGCTTGCACAGCTGGTTATCAAGCTCTACCAGACGGTTATAGTCGGCGATCAGCTCGTCCTTTTCCGCGTCGGACAGGAAGCTCAGGCTGCGGATAAAGGTGGCCTCATCATAGTTGTCGAAGTCATAGTCATCCGGCAGATTGAAGTACGCTTCATCTACCTTGTCCCACAGATCGGCGTTCTTCTCGCAGAGGCGGTCATACTCCTGCTCCAGGGTGTCAATCTCATCCAGTACCTTGGGGTCGGCCTTTTCCAGCGCCTTCTCGTAAAGCGGCATATTGTCGCAGTCGGGCAGCTGAGCGTACAGTGCCTCCATCTCGGTGTCAAGGCCGTTCAATTCCTCGATGTCCGCCAGAAGCGTTTCCTTCTCCGCTTCGGTCAGGGCGTTGGTACTGCGGATAAACGCCGCCTCATCAAAGTTTGTGAAGTCGTAGTCGTCGGGCAGGGCGTTGCAGATTTCGTCCAGCTTTTCCCACAGCGCCGCGTTTCTCTGGAAGATGGCGTCGCTCTTCTCTTCCACCGCCTCGATCTGCTCCCAGATGGCGTCCTCATTCTCGGTGGCAATTTTAGTAACAGGCTCTATTGGTGCGGATGTGGCGGCAAAGGCGGAGGTTGCCGTGCCGATGGCCGATACCATCAATGCCAGTGCCAGTGCAAAGCTCAAAATCGTTTTCTTTTTCATGGTATGTTACGCTCCTTTTTGAAGTATTTTTGGTTGAGTTTCAACCTTGTCTGTAGCATACCAGAAGCTGCATTGAAATTCCCCCGCGAAAGTGCGGGGAAAGTGTCACAAAAGTGCAACGAGACCAGCCCGGAAAATGAACGAAAGCCCTCTCCACGCCTCAAGGGCAGAAACGGGCGGACGTTTTTAAGCAAGAAATCTTTGAGGCGATTGGAACAGCAAAAGGCTGGCTTTTACTACCCGGTTGACAAAACGGATCATTTCCTCCTTGCTGTACTTGTCATAGCCCTCCACAACGACATGCATCAAACCGTTTGACAGATGGGTATACATCATCTCAAGCTCTGTCTCACTGGCATTGGGCAGCTCCTTCCGCCAGTAGGCAATGCTGTCCTTCTTGGCCAGGGCAATCATCCGCATGAGGACTGTTGAGCTTGTATTCCCCAGAATCAGAACCCGGCAGGCTGCCTGATTCCGATCGACCATATCGTAGATGGCTTCGATCAGAGCCGTCACATCAAACGAATTGACATAGCGAAGGGATTTTTCGAATGCATCGATGAGTTCGTTCTCAATGCTCTCCATCAGGGCAAAGCAATCGCTGTAATGGGCATAGAAGGTGGCACGGTTAAGCTGTGCCAGGGCACAAACCTCCTTCACCGTAATTTTGTTTACAGGTTTTTCCTTCAGCAGCTTCAGAAAAGACTGCTTGAGCACCATTTGCGTATAGCGTTTCCTTGCGTCCATCTTCTCCATATAGAACCTCTCCAAAAAAAGTTTACAAAGAAAAGCAACACTTCAACAGGTAATGTTGCTTTTCTTTCAGCCGTATGGCAAGTGCTGATTGTTTCTGTATTCCCCCTCAAGTATACTGTACTTGTGAAAGATAATCAACACTTGTGTACTTATTTGAGAGGAGGCTCTTTGAATGTTTGATAAATATCTTGTTACAGGCGCTACCGGCTTCCTTGGTAGGGTTGTTGCGGAGGAGCTGGTACGCCGCAAGGCGCAGGTGCATGCGCTTGTGCTGCATGATGACCCCTATACCGATTTGCTCCCGAAGGAGGTACGCACCGTCATTGGTGATGTGTGCGATAAAAGCTCACTGTCAGACTTCTTCGCGGATGCCGACAGCCGTACCTGTGTGATTCACTGTGCTGGTATTGTCTCCGTCGCATCCAGACCCGGTCCGAGGCTCTATCAGGTCAATGTAGGCGGGACATGGAAGGTTCTCCGGCAATGTATGGAGCATGATGTGGGCAAAATGGTCTATGTCAGCTCCGTCCATGCCATACCGGAAAAGCCAAAGGGCTGCATCATTTCGGAGGATTGCGAATTCTCTCCGGGGCTTGTGGACGGAGATTACGCCAAGAGCAAGGCAGCTGCAACCGAGCTGGTATTCGATGCAGCGGAGCGCGGGTTGAATGCCAGCATTGTATTCCCCTCCGGCATCATCGGACCGGGCGATTTGCAGGGAGGGAGCTTCACCTCTATGGCGAAATCTTTCCTTTCTGGAAAGCTGCCCTTTGCCGTTTGCGGCGGATATGACTTTGTGGATGTGCGGGATGTGGCAAGAGGTATTCTCGCCTGTTCCGAAAGCGGAGAGCCCGGCAAAGGCTACATTTTGTCCGGCTGCTATGTCACGATTCGCAGGATGCTTCAGCTGGTGGGAAAGGCTGCAAAGCTGAAGTATCGGTCCATCTGCCTGCCGCTGGGGCTTGCAAGGCTGGCGGCTCCATACTATGAACGTCGAAGCCTGAGGGAGCGAAAGCCGCTGTTCTTCACCCCGTATTCCGTTTCCGTCCTTGCCTCAAACGGGCAATTCAGTCATGCTGCTGCGTCGGAACGCTTTGCATATCAGCCGCGCCCGATTGAGGAGACCTTGGGGGATATGACAGCCTGGCTTCTGAATCAGAAGTGAAGGGGCAATGTGTGCTCCGCTATCAGCCAAAAGCGCCTCAGGCAAATTGCACACGCTATTGATATGCCCCGCGATCAGTGAAAGAAATGGCTCCGAATCTAAACCACTTTTCATTCTTATTTTTAAAAGAGTAAATCAAATTGAAGCCTGTAAAAATCATTGCAGAAATTCCTAAAAACAGCCACATATATATGACCTCCTTAATCTCACATACCCTGCGCTCTTTTGAGGCAAGGCTCGCAATTGTATCGCTTACGGACAGGAAATGCCAATGAGAGGATCGCTCGCAGCCTCCTTTATCGATTCTCCGCCAGATATTCCTCCGCGTAGTGGACGGCTACCGCGCCGTCCGATACGGCGGTGACCACCTGCCGCAGCGCCTTGGTGCGCACGTCCCCCGCGGCGAACACGCCGGGAAGATTCGTGCGGGTGGATTCGTCCGCGATGATGTAGCCGGATTTGTCCAGTGCCAGCTCGCTTCGGAACAGCTCCGTCGCCGGGGCGCGTCCCACGCTGACGAACACTCCGTCACAGGCAAGGTCATGTTCCTCACCCGTCAGGACAGTCTTCAAACGAAGCCCCGTCAGGCGGCTTTCGTGCAGCAGTGCGGAAACGGTGCTGTTCCAGCAGAATTCCACGTTGGGCGCGTTTAACAGCGGTTCATGATAGACCTTCGTAGCCCGCAGGCTGTCCCGGCGGTGGATGAGGTAGACTTTTTTTGCAATGCGGGACAGGGCGAGGGCGTCCGCCGCGGCGGAATTGCCGCCGCCCACCACCGTCACGGTCTTGCCCCGATAGGGCGCGCCGTCACAGGCGGCGCAGTAGTGAACGCCCTTGCCAACGAGCGTTTCCTCGCCGGGAACGCCCAAGGGACGAGGCGTCGCGCCGGTGGCGATGACCACCGTGCGGCCCTGAAAAACACCCTCGCTGGTGTCCAGCGTCTTGATCTTCCTGGAAAGGCTGGCCTTGTACACCTCCGCCAGCTCCGTCACCGCGCCGAAGCGTTCCGCGCTTTGCTGCATCTTTTCGCCCAGCGTAAAGCCGTCGATGCCGCTTTCAAAGCCAGGGTAGTTGTCGATCTGCTCCGTCAGCGCCATCTGCCCGCCGGCGGAGAGCTTTTCCAACACCAGTACAGAAAGCCCGCTTCTGGCGGCGTACAGGGCGGCGGTGTATCCGGCGGGACCGCCGCCGATGACGATCATATCATAGATCTGCTCCATAATCGTGTCCTCACTGCTCCAGCGTTTCCTTGATAAACGCCTCGATGGCCGCCTTGGAGCCGGGGGCGACGACGGAGCCGATCACCTCGCCGTTCTTGAAGAGCAGCAGCGTGGGGATGGTGTCGATGCCGAAACGCTGGATGAGCTGCGGCTCCTCGTCGTAGTTGATCTTGCCGGTGATGAGCGTGTCTGCGAACTGCTCGCCCACCTTGTCAAAGGCCGGGGCAATACGGCGGCAGTAGGGGCACCACTGGGCCCAGAAATCCACCAGCACGGGCTTGTCCGCGTGCAGGACGTCATTTTCAAAGCTGTTGGTCGTAATGGTAAGCATCGTATATCCTCCTATTTCTGTGTAAAAAGCTGTGTTTCAATATCT
>NZ_JAJEPW010000094.1:0-7627 GCF_020687045.1 Brotocaccenecus cirricatena | reverse complement strand
AAAAACCCACTTCTCGGTCTGCAAGTGTGGAATTTGTTCGCTTTCAGCGAACAAATTATGCGCGCGGCAGACTGCAAGCCTTTGACTGTCAAAAAAGGGTTTACCCTTTTTTGACAGTCAAAGGGATAAAACGGCGGCCAGTAGGGTCAGGGCGGCCACGGCGGCCCAGAACAGGAGCTTCCTGCGCAGCATCCGCCGGAGCTTCATGGAGCTTTTACTCCGCCAGCTTGCGGCCCATGGCCTGGCAGGCCGCCAGCACATCGTCGTCCGGGGCCTCGCAGCAGGTGATGCTGTCGCACACCCGGTTGATGCCCGCGTCGTCGCAGTCCTTCTCCCAGCTGCGCATCCACTCGCCATCGCCCCAGCCGAAGGAGCCGAACAGGCCCACGGCCTTGCCGCCCATCTGGTTCTTGATGCTGTCGAACATGGGCTGGAACTCCATCTCCTCCAGCACCTCGCTGCCCATGGCGGGGCAGCCCATGGCCACGGAGGACACGCCGGAAAGGCTGGCGGGAGTCACCTGGTCCGGGGTCAGCAGGGCGGCGTCGGCTCCGGCGGCCTTCATGCCCTCCAGCACCGCGCCCGCCATGGCCTCGGTGTTGCCGGTGCCGCTCCAATAGATCACGAGAGTCTTTTTCATAGTTGTACTTCCTTTCTTGATATAACAACAGAATATTTCGTCAGACCGCCACTGCCAGCTGCTCCAGCCGCAGGCCGGTCTGCCACAGGGCGCAGTAGCGCTGGGTGCAGCGGCGGAACCGGTCAAACAGGGCCTGGGCCCGCTGCTGGTCGCCATACACCTTCCACAGGCCCGCGCACTTGAAGTCCATGGCCCGGTGGTCGATGAACCCCTGCACGTCCTCCGGCGGGTAGCTGAGGAACAGCCCCACCTCATGGGGAAAGTCCTCCTCCGTCCGCAGGCGCTGCACCAGCCGGGCCACGCACTGGCCGCAGCTGCCGCAGGGATACCCCGCCTGCCGCAGCAGACGGCAGGCCAGATCGTCCCCCAGGTCCCGGCACAGGGCCTGGGGCCGGTACAGATACAGCAGCGCCCGGCCGTCGTCCATCCGCATGGGCAGCAGACACAGCCCCCGGGGCACCAGCACCCGGTTCATCCGCCGGATGTCCGCCAGCAGCTGCTGGCGGGACTGGTACGGGCAGGGAAACAGACTGCCGGTTTTGATCCCGGCCAGGGTGGGCGCGCACTGGCGCACCACCGTCTCCTCCGCGGGCCTCATCCGGCGTGCTTTTCCAGGATCCCCCGCAGAGCGGACAGGGAGCTGGTGTGGCAGCGCTCGATGATGGTGTCCTGGCCCTTCAGCTGGCTCAGGGCCCCCTGCACCATTTTGTGGGACATGGTGCCGGTGAAAAAGATCATCAGGTCGGGATTGCCCAGCTTGTTCCGCAGGCCCCCGGCAGGCTTGGTGAACACCTTGGCCTGGCATCGGTACGTCTGACAGAGCTCCTTGTACCGGCGCTCCATGCACTCGTTTCCTCCCAATATCACAACGCTCATAGCGGTCTCCTTTCTATGGTTAAGGTTCTTTAACCGTCGTATTGTAAAAACAGCGTCGCCCGGACGCCTTGTATGGTCTTATTATATGCAGAAGCAGGAGCCGTATCCACTCCAAAACGGCGGATACGGCTCCAAATTGATTTTTTTGCGGAAAGGGATCAGATGTCCCGGGCCGTGCGGTTGCAGTCGCAGCCGGCGGGGCCGAAGAAGTTCAGCCGCTTGTCACTGAGGCGGATGGTCACATCGTCGGAGGTGATGCACTCGCCGTCGAGACAGGTGACGATATCCGGCTTTTCAGACCGGATGCGGACAACCTTGGGGGCAACACACCGGGCCACATGGGGGAATTTATAGTACTGCCCCTTGGAATAGGGGCCAACGAACTTGATGAAGGTGCCCCGGCTGACCTTTTTCACCACCAGGGTGTTCAGCACGCCGTCGTCCATCCGGGCCTCGGCCACCGGCATGAACCCACCGCCGTAATACCGCCCGTTGCACACGGACACCAGGGAGAAGTCGTCCTCGATGGTCTCGCCGTCCAGCTCCACGGTCCAGTGGGAGCCGATGCCCTTGAACAGGAAGTTCACCAGCAGAGAGGCGATATAGCTGCTTTTGCCGTCCAGAATGGGGCTTTCGCTGTATTTATGTACGTCCCGGGCCACCCGGGCGTCGATGCCGGAGCAGGCGATGGTCAGGGCCACCCGGCCATTGACGTCGATGGCGTCCATGGGGAACTGGGGACCGTCCCACAGGTTCTCGGCATCCCGGAACTTGTCCATATCGCCGCCGAAGTTTTTCAGGAAGTCGTTGCCGGTGCCCACGGGGATCACGCTCATGGCGGCGTTGTCATAGCCGATGATGCCGTTTGCCACCTCGTTGACGGTGCCGTCGCCGCCGCAGGCGTAAAACCGCAGGGGCTCCCCGGTCTGACAGAGCTTTTGGGCGATCTCGGTGGCGTGGCCCTGTTTTTTGGTGAGGATGCACTGCACGTCCAGACCGTGAGCCGTCCGCAGGTGATCGGCCATTTCATAGATCCGCTGGCGGCTGTCATATTTCCCCGCAGTGGGGTTGATGATAAAGATGTGCTTCATTGCAGCACCCTCCCGGCAAAGTTTAAGATTCGGTTACAAACTGCAACCTATTGTAGCACGGCGGCAAAAAAGTATATGAACAATTTGAAAATTTCTGGAAAGTTTTCGTCAGGATTCGGCCGCCGGTTCAGGTTCCTGCCCATATTGTACACCGGTCCGGCCAAAATATCTACTGCAATTTTTGCGGGACACAGGCGGGATTTTGCTTGACACAGGCGGGACATCCCGCTATAATAAGCGTATGAATACAGCTAATACACATGAAAGGAGGCATAGCAGGTGATACGCTTGGATTACCGGGACGCCCGGCCCATTTATGAGCAGGTGCGGGACGGCCTGCGCAGTCTGATGGTGACAGGAGTCCTGGCGGCGGGGGAGAAGCTGCCGTCGGTGCGGAGCCTGGCCACGGAGCTGGCCATTAACCCCAACACCATCCAGCGGGCCTATTCCCAGCTGGAGACGGAGGGGTATGTATACACCGTGTCAGGCCGGGGCACCTTCGTCTGCGAGGTCCGGGAACAGAACCGGCAGCGGCGGGCGGAGGTCACCGCCCGGGTGCAGCCCCTGATGGAGGAGCTGCGGGACCTGGGCATGACCCGGGAGGAATGGACGGACCTTTGGAAAGGAGGGGACAGCGATGCTTGAGGCAAAAAACGTGGTGAAAACCTTTGACGGCTTCCGGGCTCTGGACGGCGTCAGCATGACCGTGCCCCAGGGGGCGGTATACGGCCTGGTGGGCCCCAACGGCGCGGGAAAATCCACCATCATCCGGCACTTCACCGGCATATACCGGCCCGACAGCGGCGAAATCACCCTGGACGGGCAGCCGGTATACGAAAATCCCGCGGTGAAGGGCCGCATGGCGGCGATCCCCGACGACTGGTACTTCTTCCCCCAGGCGAGCATCCGGGAGATGGCCCGGCTGTATGCCGGGACCCACCCCTTCTTCAGCTGGGACCGGTATCACAAGCTGCGGGAGGTGTTCCCCCTGTCGGAAAAGCAGCCCCTGCGGCGGATGAGCAAGGTCATGCAGAAGCAGGCGGCCTTCTGGCTGACCATGAGCTGCATGCCGGAGGTGCTGGTGCTGGATGAGCCGGTGGACGGCCTGGACCCGGTGATGCGGCGGCAGGTGTGGTCCCTGCTGCTGGGGGACGTGGCCGACCGGGGCACCACGGTGCTGGTGTCCAGCCACAACCTCCGGGAGCTGGAGGACGTGTGCGACCATGTGGGGATCCTGAACAAGGGAAAGGTGCTGCTGGAGCGGAGTCTGTCCGACTTGCAGGACAACACCGTGAAGATCCAGGCAGCCTATGCCGCGGCGGAGGAACCGGCCCTGCCCCCGGAGCTGGAGGTGCTGCACCGGTCCGCCGTGGGAAGGGTGTATACCTACATCATCCGGGGCAAGCGGGAGGACATCCTGCACCGGATGCAGGCCCTGTCGCCCCTGCTGCTGGAGGCCATTCCCCTGACCCTGGAGGAAATTTTCATCTATGAGCTGGGAGGTGCTGACTATGCGGTCCGCGAAATCATTCTTTAACGGGGCCATCGCCCGCAGCGACCTGCGGCGCTACTGGCCGGTGCTGTTCCTGTATGTGGGGCTGTGGCTGCTTTTCCTGCCCATCCCGGTGTGGAACCGGGCCGCGGAGCGGAATCCCGCCCTGGTGAACCTGACCGAGCTGTGCGCCGATACCTACGCCACCGCCGTGGTGCTGGCGCTGATCTTCGGCGGCATCATGGCCACGGCGGTGTTCTCCTATCTGATGCAGACCCGGTCCGTGGGGGCCATGCACGCCCTGCCCCAGCGGCGGGGAACCCTGTTCTGGACCCACTTTCTCACCGGCTGGGCCATGCTGGCGGCGGGGAACCTGCTGGTGCTGGCGGTGACGGCCCTTACGGCCCTGCTGGGCGGCCTGGCTCTGACGCCGGCCCTGCTGACGTGGTTCGTGGTGGCCACCCTGCTGGACCTGATCTTCCTGGCCCTGGGGACCCTGTGCGCCATGGTCACCGGGTGGCTGCTGGCGGTGCCGGTGCTGTACGCCGCCGTCAACTGCCTGGCGGTGGCGCTGACCTGGCTGGGCCAGCAGCTGGCGGAGCTTCTGCTGGACGGCTTCACCATGCCGGACGTCCAGCCCGTCATTACCCGGTGGCTGACGCCGGTGTATCAGCTGATCTGCGACCTGGGCCAAAGCGGCCCTAAATATTCGCCGTTTCTCACCGGCAAGCTGCCCGAGAACTACATACAGAACGCCGACTGCGCCAGCGGCCTGACCCCCCAGGGCTGGCGGACCCTGCTGATCTTCACCGCCGTGGCCCTGGTGCTGACGGTCCTGTCCCGGCTGCTGTACGGCCGGCGGAAAAGCGAGTTGTCCGGCGATGCGGCGGCCTTTTCCTGGATGCGGCCGGTGTTCCGGCTGGGCGTGGGGCTGGTAGGCGGTCTGCCCCTGGGTATGCTGCTGTATGTCCTGGTGTCCGTGGGCCGCAGCGGCGACTTCAGCCCCGCCCGTCTGTGCGTGTGCATGGCCGTGATGGGCATCGTGTGCTATCTGGCGGCGGCCATGCTGGTGGGCAAGACCCTGCGGGTGCTGCCCAAGCGCCTGCCCGGCGCGGCGGTGACGGCCCTGGTGCTGGTGCTGCTGTGCGTGGTGCTGCGGGCGGACGTGTTCGGCTACGCCGACCGGACGCCCCAGGCGGAGGATGTGGCCCGGGCCCGGGTATATTGCCTGGACACCAGCTTTACCCTGGAGGACCCCCAGTCCCTGGAGACCCTGGTAAAGGCCCAGGCGGAGCTGGCGGAGAATCGCGCCGCAGATGCGAACTACCGGAGGACCTTTGAGGTGCACTATGTTCTGAAGGACGGCACCTCCATGGCCCGGTGCTACCGGCTGGCGATGACGGAGCCGGTCAAGGCGGCTCTGGAGCAGGTGGCCCGGCTGGAGGAGGTGCAGACCTATGTTATGTTCAACGGCAACGTTCCCCCGTCCGGCTGGCAGCCCACCGGCGGCGACCTGTGGCTGAAGAACACCATCGAAACCCGGGAGCTGACGGCGGAGGAGGCCCAGGCCCTGTATGACGCCGCCTGGCGGGATATCCGGGCGGAGAACGTTCTTCCGGTGGATGGCGACTACGCCTGGCTGGGAGTCGAGATCACCCTGTTCCGCGATGGCGACAGGTACACCATCAGCAGCACCAAGTCCTCTTACAAGGAGCTGACCCAGGCCCTGCTGGACCTGGGCATCCCGGCGGAGGATATCGGTGAGATCAACATAGACTGATAACGCACCAAGGCCCCGGGGGAAGCCCCGGGGCCTTTGGCTTGTCCAAAAAGGGCTTCGCCCTTTTTGAGCAGTTTTCTTTATTCCACTACCCGGTAATCCCCCTGGGCGGCACGGGCCAGGCGCTGGGCCTTCTCCCGGTTCAGCTCCTCCTGCAGGTCCCCGATGATGCGGTTGGACACCAGGAAGCCCCGGGGCGTCAGGCACCAGCCGGTTTCCGTCTGCCGGGCCAGACCGTGGGCGGCGCAGCTCTCCAGAATGGCCGCCAGAGGGGTGAAGCGCTGGCGGAACCGATTTTCGAACTCCCGGATGTCGATGCCCCGGGCGGTCCGCAGCCGCAGCATGATATACTCCATCTCCCGCTCCTGGGGGGAGATGTGCTCGCTTTCCGCCAGGTCCAGCCGGCCGGCTATGTACCCGTCCAGGTCCCGGGTGTACCCATACCGCACGCCTCCGAAGTCGGAGTAAGCCCCGGGGCCGAAGCCCGCGTACTCCTCCAGCATCCAGTATTTCAGGTTGTGCCGGGACTCATAGCCCGGCTGGGCGAAGTTGGAAATCTCGTACTGCTGATACCCGTTCTGGCCCAGCAGCTCCACGGCGTAGAGGTACATATCCGCCTGCAGGTCCCCGTCCGGCAGGTTCAGGCTCTCCCGCCGGTCATACAGGGGCGTCCCCTCCTCCAGCTTCAGCCCGTAGCAGGAGATGTGCCGGGGGGCCAGCACCAGGGCGTCGGCCAGGGTGTTTTCCCACTGCTCCATAGTCTGGTCCGGCAGACCGTAGATCAGGTCCAGGCTGATGTTGTCCAGCCCGGCCTTGCGGCAGGCGGCCACGGCGTCCTTCACCTGCTGCCAGGTGTGAATCCGGCCCAGCCGCCGCAGGGTCTCGTCATCCGAGGACTGCACCCCCAGGGAGATGCGGTTGAAGCCCGCCCGGCGCAGGGCCCGCAGGGCCCGCCAGTCTCCGGCGCTGTCGGGGTTGGCCTCCAGGGTGATCTCCGCCCGGTCCCAGACCCGGCACTGCTTCTTCACGGTTTTCAGCAGGGCGATGAGCCGCTTGTGGCCCAGATAGCTGGGGGTGCCGCCGCCGAAATAGACGGTGTCCACCCGGTGGTTCTGCATCTGGGGGGCCACCTCGGTGATGTGCCGGGCCAGGGCCGCGGCATAGGCGTCCATCTTCTCCTCGCTGTGGGGCAGGGAGTAAAAATCGCAATAGGCGCACTTGGCCTTGCAGAAGGGAATGTGCAGATACAGGCCCAGGGGGCGGTTGCGGTCGATCACAGGCTTTTTCATATCAGTTCTCCTTGGGCGGCAGGATGGTCACCGCGTCAAACGGACAGTTGACCTTGCAGGACCGGCAGCCGATGCACCGCTCCAGGTCCACGGTATACAGGCCGTCAGGCCGCAGCACGATGCAGTCCATCACGCAGAACATGGTGCAGTAGCCGCAGCCGGTGCAGCTGACGGGGTCGATAACGGCGCGGCTGTAGCGCTTGCGTCCGAAGGGATGCGCGGGATCGTACATAAAGGGGCACCTGCCTTTAAGGTATTTTCTATAATAGTATAGCGGCTTCGGCGGAATTTTTCAAGCCGGGATATGAAAGGCGGCCCGCTTCGTCGTGTAGGACTACAATACATCTTGGGCAATTGAATAAAAAGGGTATGAGGAATAGGACCTCATGTGTTAAAGTTAAGCTACCACACCAAACTTTCCGAAAGGAGACCATATTCCTCATGAGTAAGAGTATAACA
>NZ_JAJEPW010000093.1:0-7688 GCF_020687045.1 Brotocaccenecus cirricatena | reverse complement strand
CGGTGTTGTATGCTCTAAAAGACTTCTTAATCAAGCAGTTGGGAAGTCTCTTAGAACACACAACCTAAAACCGAAGAAAGGAGCGCAAGTTATGAGAAAAAACGAGAAAATCACAGCTCTGTACGAACGATTGAGCCGTGATGACTTCGGCAAAGACGATGACCAACAGCGTGAGAGCAATTCCATTTCCAATCAAAAGGCTATGTTGGAGGAGTTCGCCGCACGGCAGGGCTTTACGAACATTGTCCATTTCACGGACGATGGTATTAGTGGCACTTGCTTTGATCGTCCCGGATTTTTGGCAATGATGAAAGAAGTGGAAGCCGGGAATGTGGAGTACCTGTGTATCAAGGACATGAGCCGCATGGGTCGTGACTATCTGAAAGTCGGTCAGATTATGGAAATCCTGCGTCAGCGTGGCGTGCGACTTATCGCCATCAATGACGGCGTGGACAGTGCCAGAGGGGACGATGATTTTACCCCTTTCCGCAACATTATGAACGAGTATTACGCCAGAGACACCAGCCGTAAAATCCGTTCCACTTTCCAGTCCAAAGGCAAGTCCGGCAAGCACCTCACAGGCACGGTTATTTACGGCTATCTCTGGAACGAAGCAAGAGACCAATGGTTGGTTGACCCCGAAGCCGCCGAGGTGGTCAAGCGCATCTTTGCCATGACGATTGAGGGCTACGGTCCGTATCAGATCGCCAGCAAGCTGAAAGAAGAAAAAGTCCTCATTCCGTCCGCTTACCTTGCCCAGCACGGCGAGGGCGTGAACAAGAATAAGACTTTCAAAGATGTGTACGGCTGGGGTTCTTCCACCATCTGCAACATTCTTGAAAAGCGTGAGTATCTGGGACACACCATCAATTTCAAGACCCGAAAGCACTTCAAGGACAAAAAAAGCCATTATGTCCCGGAGGACGAATGGACAATTTTCGAGAATACCCATGAGCCTATCATTGACCAGCAGACCTTTGACCTTGTGCAGAAAATCCGTGGGAATGTCAGACGCTACCCGGACGGCTGGGGCGAAGCGGCTCCCCTCACAGGCTTGCTTTATTGTGCCGATTGCGGCGGCAAGATGTATGTCCACCGTACCAACAACGGCAAGCGTATTTCTCAATATACCTGTTCCCAATACAGCAAAGTCCCAGTTGGAAAGCTCTGCACGACACAGCACCGTATCAATGAAGATGTGGTACTGTCCCTTGTTTCCGAAATGCTCAAAGCTATTGCCGAGTATGCGAAGCATGACAGAGACGAGTTTGTCCGAGTGGTGCAGGAAGCGCAGTCCAGCCAGCAGACGGCAGAGGTCAAGAAACAGCGGACACGCCTTGCCACCGCAAAGCAGAGAGTTTCCGAACTGGAAGTCCTGCTCTGCAAAATCTATGAGGACAACATTTTAGGAAAGCTGTCCGACAGCAGATACGCCACTCTGGACGCTCAATACGAAAAGGAACAGTCCGAGCTTACCGCCGAAATCTCTGCTCTGGAAAAGGCTGTCAAGAGCTATGAGAAGCACGAAAAGGACGCTGATCGTTTTATCGCTCTGATTGACAAGTACGAGAACTTCGACAAGCTGACCATTGCCATGCTCAACGAGTTTATCGAGAAAATCCTTGTGCATGAGCGTGACCGCAAAGGCAGTATACAGACCACACAGGAGGTCGAAATTTACTTCAATTTTGTTGGGCGATTCGTTCCCCCAGCGTTTGGAGAAGTGGAGCTGACCCCGGAAGAATTAGAGGAAATCCGCAAGCGTGAGGAACGCAAGGACAGGCTTCATCAGAACTACTTGAAGCGGAAAGCCAGCGGAGCGCAGAAGCGATACGAGGACAAAATCAAGGGGAGAAAAAAGGCAGAAATCGAAGCCAAGAAAGCCGCCATTCGTGCGGAGGATATTGCAAAGGGCGTGTTCGTTCCCGTCAGCAGTTTACCGCAGAGAGAGCCGATGAAAGGAGTACAAACAGCATGAATATCACTTACACACGGAACGGCGATTATCTTATCCCGAACATCATTATCCGCAAGACCAAGCCCATCGGACACTACGGCAGACTTCGCAAGGCGTATCTAGAAATGCACCGCCCGATACTGTTCAATGAACTGGTGCTATCCGACAAGCTCTTTGAACATTGCGCCGAGATTGAAGAAGCGGCACGAAACCGCATGGAGCTGATCGTGCGGTCACTGGCAGAGCAAAACGGCGTGACCGAGCAACTGAAAGCTGAAAACCAAATGGAATGGGTGCGGCAGATGAACGCTTGCAAGGCGCAGGCAGAGGAAGTTGTGAAAGCAGAGTTGATTTATAATTGAGCGAGGAAGTCCGGGCAGAAAACTGTTCGGACTTTTCTCATATATTCCAAAGTTGCGGTAGAATTGGTCACGAGTTTTATGGTATAATTTGAATACGAAAAATCGTAAAATTGGAAGTTGGTAGAAGGTTACATTATGAGCATTGATAGGAAAATAAATCGCATTCAATTTCTCACGGGAAATTCGTTAAAGTTTATTGCTGTACTGACAATGGTTATTGACCATCTATGTAAAATTGTGCTGCAATGGCTGCTATCAAACTACTGGGGGTCTATGGTAGATAACGAACAAATGTCGTGGGAGAGATTCCAAGAGATAGATAATCTCATACGGTTTGATTTGCAAAGCATTGGGACGATTGCTTTTCCGCTATTCTGTTTTTTGCTGGCAGAAGGATTCCAACACACAAGAAGTAAAAAACGCTATATTGGGTTGATGCTTGCATTTGCCCTTATTTCGGAAATTCCATTTGACATAGGTTTCTTTAGTGCGTATTCACGAATGGAAGGTACATTTCCGTTTTACTTGAAGTATCAAAATGTATTTTTCACCTTGTTTTTAGGCTTATTGACATTGGTATGCCTTGAAAGATTTTCGTGTGAATCCGACCTACCAGTGGATAGAATAAAATCAGTAGTCTTGCAAGTTCTCAGTGTAGTACTTTTTTCCAGCATTGCGGAAGGAATCCGTTGTGACTACGGTATGCAGGGGATCTTATTCATATCAGCATTTTATATTTGCCGTAATCACCGAATCTATCAAGTGCTGCTGTTTCTTTTGGCTTACATGGGGGCAACGGGGAATCAACCACCTTTATGTACGCTTCTTGCCGGCTTGCTTATTCTGCTATACAACGGAAAACGTGGTAAATTGAAGCTGAAATACTTCTTTTATGTTTTTTATCCAGCACATATCCTTGCCCTGTATTTGATTCAGGTAGGACTCGGAAAATACTTGCTGAAATGACTAATTGCAGTTTGTCGAGAAATTAAGCCGGAGAAAAACCCTTTAGGAACTAAAGGGCGCACTTCTATACTCTCCTATCGGGAGTATCGTGCGTCCTGCGGAGCTTCATTCTCCGTCAGCAGAAGAAAACTGCTTGACCGAGAATGTTGCGTCACTTCGTTCCGTCAAGGTGGCTACACCCCCTTGCGCCGCTAAAGCGGCTATCCCTTGTGGACTTGCCGTCCGCAAACAGCATAAAATGCTGTTCGCCGCCAGCAAGTTTGAAAAACTGAATACCGAAAAACTGACCGTTGACTGGTCGCACTATGCGAAAAGTGGACGGTCTTTTTTTATCCCCAAAATCAAAAAAGGAGGTCAATCCCAATGACAAAACCGAAAACCCTCGACCAGCTCCGAGCCGAAAAGGAACGAGCCGAGACGCAGCTTGCACAGGAACAGCACAAGCTTGAGCGTCTGGAGAACCGAAAGAAGTATCTTGAGAAAGGCGAACGCACCAAGCGCACCCACCGCCTTTGCAATCTGGGCGGCACGGTTGAGAGCCTTGCCCCGGAGATCAAAGATCTCACACGCACCGAAATGACAGAGCTGATGGAACACATCTTTTCCCTGTCCGAAGTCCAGCGAGCCGTCCGTCACATGGCGATTACCCACATCAGCCAAGCAAACAGAGAAAGGGAGTTGAAAGCCGATGGCACTATTTCACCTGAGCGTCACGCAGACTAAGCGAAGCGCAGGACAGTCCGCTATTGCTTCTGCCGCCTACCGTGCCGGGGAGCGATTGTATAGCGAGTATTACGGCGAGTACAGCGACTACACCCGCAAGGGCGGCGTGATCTGCTCCGACATTCTCCTGCCGTCCAATGCACCGCCAGAATACGCAGACCGCCAGACCCTATGGAACGCCGTGGAAAAAGCCGAGCGTGGAAAGAACGCCCAGCTTGCATACAGCTTTGACATTGCCTTGCAGAATGAATTTTCCCTTGAGGAAAACATCGCTCTTGCAAGGCAATTTTTGTTGGAGAACTTTGTGAGCCGGGGCATGGTGGTTGACTTCGCCGTACACCAGCCCGACCGGGAGGACGGAGGCATACCAAACCCGCACTTCCATGTGCTTTGCCCTATCCGTCCCATTGAGCAGAACGGCAAATGGGGACTAAAGCAACGCCGGGTGTATGAGCTGGACGAGGACGGCAACCGTATCCGAGACCAGAACGGCGAGTATGTTTTCAACGCCGTTCCCACTACCGACTGGGGCAGTCCCGAAACGCTGGAATACTGGCGGCAGACATGGGCGGAGCTATGCAATGGCAAGTTTGCGGAAAAAGGGCTTGACGTTCGCATCGACCACCGAAGCTATGAGCGTCAGGGCGTGGAGCTTCTTCCCAGCGTCCATGAGGGCGCAACCGTCCGGGCAATGGAGAAGAAAGGCATACGCACCGAGAAAGGCGAGTTCAACCGCTGGATCAGAGCAACCAATGCCGTTATCCGGGACATCAAGAAGAAAATCGCTCTCCTGTTTGATTGGATTGCCGAAGCAAAAGCGGAGCTTGCCAAGCCGCAGGCACCCGACCTTGTTTCTCTGCTGAACGCCTATTACACCAAGCGCAGAGCCGGGGCATATTCGCAGAAAGGCAAGGTCAGCAACCTAAAGGAGATGAACGAGACTTTCAATTATCTCCGGGCAAACGGCATTTACACTCTTGAAGATTTGGAAAGCCGTGTGAGCGAACACAGTGCTGCCACAGAGAGCTTGAAGAAAACGCTGGACGAACAGACCGCCCGAATGAAAGCAATTAAGCAGCTCTATGACAGCTCCGCTGCTTTCCAGAGCTTGAAGCCTGTCTATGACGGCTTGCAGAAAATCAAGTTTGAGAAGCCCAGAGCCAAGTACAAGGCAGAGCATGAAGCGGAACTGAAACAGTTCTACGCCGCCAGACGTAAGCTGACCGGAGAGTTCCCGGACGGCAAGGTGGATATGAAAAAGCTGACCGAAGAGTATGACGAGCTGGAACAGGCGCACAACACCACCTATGGCGAGTTTAAGACCGTCAGAGACGATTTACACCGTCTTTGGAAGGTCAAGTCATGTGTAGATACTGCCGCCCGATTTAACGAGCGTACAGAGGAACAACTGCACCAAAATCGACCCCAAACACGACACAAAAAGGAGGATATATCCCGATGAATTACACCCAAGCACAGATTGACCGGGCAAACGCCGTCAGTCTGGAAGATTTTCTCCGCACACAGGGAGAGACGCTTATCAAAAGCGGACGGGAATACCGCTGGAAAGAACATGACAGCCTGACCGTCCGGGGAAACAAGTGGTTTCGCCACAGCCAGAGCAAGGGCGGCTATCCCATTGATTTTGTCATGGAGTTTTACGGCAAGTCCTTTCCCGAAGCTGTCCAGCTCCTGACCGGCGAAAGCGGCGAGGGGCAGACCGAAGCCAGCACAGCACCGCCCACAGCGTTCCACTTGCCCTTGCACAACAGGACAGCCGACAGAGCAATTCAATATCTCACAGAAAGCCGAGGTCTCAACAAAACGCTTGTTGAGGCTTTTCTTCTTTCCGGGGATATTTACGAGGACGCAAAGCGGCACAATGTTGTGTTTGTCGGCAGAGACCGAAGCGGTACGCCGAGATACGCCCATGTGCGAGGAACGGCAGACCCATTCAGACAGGACATTGTCGGGTCTGACAAATCCTATCCGTTCCGACACGAGGGTAATGGCAATCAGCTCTTTGTCTTTGAAGCGCCGATTGACCTGTTATCGTTTATCTGCCTTTATCCGCAGGATTGGCAGACAAGAAATTATCTTGCCTTGGGCGGCGTTTCGGGCAAAGCCCTTGACCGTTTCCTTTCTGAACGCAAGGACACCCGAAAAGTGTTCCTCTGCCTTGACAGCGACACCGCAGGAAGCGAAGCCTGTACCCGACTGGCACAGTCCATTCCCGGCAAGATCGCCGTCATGCGCCTTGTCCCGGCAAGGAAAGACTGGAACGATGTTCTCCGTCAGCAAAAGGACATTCCCAGCCGCAAATTCATAGCCGAAACAATCACGTTGCGAGAGCTGCCCACCGCCCAGCCTGTTCCCATGCTCCGCATGGCAGATGTGGAGCTGACGAGCGTGGAATGGCTATGGTTTCCCTATATCCCCTTTGGAAAGCTGACCATCATACAGGGCAACCCCGGCGAGGGCAAGACCTACTTTGCCATGCGTCTTGCGGCGGCTTGCACCAACCGAAAGCCCTTACCCGGTATGGAGACACTTGAGCCTTTCAATATCATCTATCAGACCGCCGAGGACGGTCTGGGCGATACCGTTAAGCCCCGGCTGATGGAAGCTGACGCAGACCTTGAACGAGTGCTTGTTATTGACGATAGAGACACGCCGCTGACCCTTGCTGATGAGCGCATCGCAAGAGCAATCCGAGAGAACAACGCAAGGCTGGTTATCATTGACCCGATGCAGGCGTTTCTGGGCGCAGATGTGGACATGAACCGGGCAAATGAAGTCCGTCCCATCTTCCGTAGTCTGGGAGACATTGCACAGGCTACCGGATGCGCTATCGTGCTGATCGGACACCTGAACAAAGCCGCAGGAACGCAAAGCACCTATCGGGGATTAGGGTCTATCGACATTACGGCGGCAGTCCGCAGTCTGCTTTTTATCGGCAAGCTGAAGGACAGCCCCACAACGAGGGTGCTTATCCATGAGAAAAGCTCCCTTGCGCCGCCCGGACAGTCCCTTGCCTTTTCTCTGGGAGACGAGAAAGGCTTTGAATGGATAGGAGCTTATGACATTACCGCTGACGAGCTTCTTGCCGGGACAGACACCGCCAAGACCGAGAGCAAGACCGCACAAGCGCAAATGCTCATTCTGGAACTGCTGGCAGATGGAAAGCGTATGCCAAGTGCAGAGCTGGAAAAGACGGTCAATGAGCGTGGGATTTCCTCACGCACCATGAGAACGGCAAAGAGCCGTATCGGGGACAGGCTTGTGACCGAGAAAGACGGCACAGCATGGGTCTGCTATCTCCGAGACTGACAACAGGAACACGGCAAGCGTGGCAAAGACGGCAAGGTTTTTATAGATACCTTAATGTTGCCGCCTTGCCTTGTTCCCTCATACCGACATCGCCCGATGATGAACAGTCACCGGGCATTTTTCATTTACAGGAGGATTTTGAATGAACAATACCGCAACCAACACCGCCACTTGCCCGACTGTCAGAAAGCAGATCGGCAAGACCACCTATATCGTTCGTGTGCATTTCAGCCAGACCGCAAAAGAGACGATGGAGGACAAAATCAAGCGTCTGCTCCGTGAGGAAGTCCGCAAAATGTAACTTCTTTTTGAATTTGATGAAAAAGTCCTTGACTTTTCGTCTCTGGCAA
>NZ_JAJEPW010000092.1:0-7881 GCF_020687045.1 Brotocaccenecus cirricatena | reverse complement strand
CCCTGACGGCCCCGGTACAGCCAGATGGGGAGCAGGCCCCCCACGGCCCCTGGCTCCGGTGGGTATGGTACGGCTTTTACCCGGCCCACCTGCTGGTGCTGTGGCTGATTGATACCAAAACCTGTTAAAAAGCTTGAAAAGCTTTTTATAGCACCGAAGGTGCGTCAGGTTTTGTATGAGACGGCACAGCGTGTTTTCACACGCTGTGTGTGCGCGCAGCGCACAGGGTTCTTGATTCATTTTTTTGAATCAAGAATCCGTATTATAGAATCATTTGGTAAGACAAGGAGGCACATCATGGCCAAGAAGGAAGAAAAAACCAACGTCATGCGGACGCTGGAGCAGAAAAAGATCCCCTATACCCCCCACACCTATGACCCCAACGGCCCCATCGACGGGGTGTCCGTGGCCCGGACCCTGGGCCAGGACCCGGCCTGCGTGTTCAAGACCCTGGTGACCCGGGGGGCCAGCGGCGGCTATTACGTTTTCGACATCCCGGCAGCAGAGAGCCTGGACCTGAAAAAGGCCGCCAGGGCCGTAGGGGAGAAGTCCGTGGCCATGCTGCCTCAGAAGGAGCTGCTGCCGCTGACGGGCTACGTCCACGGCGGATGCAGCCCTGTGGGCATGAAAAAGCAGTTCCCCACGGTGTTCCATGCCACGGCGGCAGACCTTCCCGCCATTATGGTGTCGGCGGGGAGGATCGGCCACCAGGTCCAGTGTGACCCCCAGGCTCTGCTGTCCCTGCTGGGGGCCAAAACGGCGGATATTATTGTGGACTAAGGACGAACGACCATGCAAGATCATATTTTCATCAAGGGCGCCCGGGAGAACAACCTGAAAAACATCGACGTCACCATTCCCCGGGACAAGCTGGTGGTGCTGACGGGGCTGTCCGGGTCCGGGAAATCCTCCCTGGCCTTCGACACCATCTATGCCGAGGGCCAGCGCCGGTATGTGGAGAGTCTGTCCAGCTATGCCCGGATGTTCCTGGGTCAGATGGACAAGCCCGACGTGGACTATATCGACGGCCTGTCCCCGGCCATCTCCATCGACCAGAAGACCACCAGCAAGAACCCCCGGTCCACCGTGGGCACGGTGACGGAGATCTACGACTATCTGCGGCTGCTGTGGGCCCGGGTGGGCACCCCCCACTGCCCCAAATGCGGCAAGGAGATCCGCCAGCAGACCATCGACCAGATCATCGACCAGATCATGGCCCTGCCGGAGGGCACCCGCATCCAGGTGCTGGCCCCGGTGGTCCGGGGCCGCAAGGGCGAGCACGCCAAGGTGTTTGAGGACGCCCGGCGCTCCGGCTATGTCCGGGTCCGGGCCGATGGAAACCTCTATGACCTGTCCGAGGACATCCCCCTGGACAAGAACAAAAAGCACAGCATCGAGATCGTGGTGGACCGGCTCATCGTCCGGCCCGACGGGGCCCAGCGGCTGACGGACTCCGTGGAGACCGCCTCCCACCTGTCCGGCGGCATCGTCGTGGTGAACCTGGTGCGGGAGGGGCAGGACCTGACCTTTTCCCAGAATTACGCCTGCGACGACTGCGGCATCAGCATCGAGGAGCTGACGCCCCGGATGTTCTCCTTCAACAACCCCTTCGGGGCCTGCCCCACCTGCACGGGCCTGGGGATGCAGCTGAAGGCGGACCCGGCGCTGATCATCCCCGACGACCGGCTGTCCATCTTAGACGGGGCCATCGTGGCCCCGGGGTGGAACTCCATCCGCTCCGACGGCATCAGCCGCATGTATTTCGAGGCCCTGGCCAAGGCATATCGCTTCTCCCTGCAAACCCCGGTGCGCCAGCTGTCCCCGGAGGTTCGGGACGTGATTTTCTACGGCACCCGGGGCGAAAAGCTGGAGCTGCACTATGACCAGCCCCGAGGCCGGGGCACCCTGTACCAGCCCTTCGAGGGCATCGCCAACAATCTGGAGCGCCGGTATCAGGAAACCCAGTCCGACGCCAGCAAGCGGGAGCTCGAGGAGTTCATGACCCAGTGCCCCTGCCCGGCGTGTAAGGGCCGCCGTCTGCGGCCGGAGGCGCTGGCGGTGACGGTGGGCGGCCTGTCCATTATGGAGGCCACGGAGCTGCCGGTGGACCGGGAGCTGGAATTTTTCAACGCTCTGACCCTGACGGAGACGCAGCAGCTCATCGCGGCCCAGATTCTCAAGGAGATCCGCTCCCGGTTGGGCTTCCTGCAATCCGTGGGCCTGAGCTACCTGACCCTGTCCCGGTCCAGCGGCACCCTGTCCGGCGGTGAAAGCCAGCGCATCCGCCTGGCCACCCAGATCGGTAGCAGCCTCATGGGGGTGCTGTATATCCTGGACGAGCCGTCCATCGGCCTGCACCAGCGGGACAACGACAAGCTGCTGGCCACCCTGAAGCGGCTGCGGGACCTGGGCAACACCCTGATCGTGGTGGAGCACGACGAGGACACCATGCGCGCCGCCGACTACCTCATCGACATCGGCCCCGGGGCCGGGGCCCATGGCGGACAGGTTATGGCCGCCGGCACGCCGGAGGAGGTCATGGCCAACCCCAACAGCCTCACCGGCCAGTATTTAAGCGGCAAAAAGTCCATCCCCGTGCCGGAGAGCCGCCGCCCGGGCAGCGGAGCATACCTCACCGTCCGGGGCGCGGCGGAAAACAACCTGCGGCATATCGACGTATCCGTCCCCCTGGGGACCTTCACCTGCGTCACCGGCGTGTCCGGCTCCGGCAAGTCCTCCCTGGTCAACGAGATCATCTTCAAGCGCCTGGGGGCGGACCTGAACCGCATGAAGGTCCGGCCCGGCAGGCATGACGCCCTGGAGGGGGAGGAGCATCTGGACAAGGTGGTGGGCATCGACCAGAGCCCCATCGGCCGGACGCCCCGCTCCAATCCCGCCACCTACACGGGCCTGTTCAACGAGATCCGCACCCTGTTCGCCGCCACCCAGGAGGCCAAGGCCCGGGGCTATGGCCCGGGGCGGTTCTCCTTCAACACCAAGGGGGGCCGGTGCGAGGCCTGCTGCGGCGACGGTATGCTGAAGATCGAGATGCACTTCCTGTCCGACGTATATGTCCCCTGCGAGGTGTGCCGCGGCAAGCGTTATAACCGGGAGACCCTGGAGGTGCGCTACAAGGGCAAGAGCATCGCCGACGTGCTGGACATGACGGCGGAGGAGGCCCTGGAGTTCTTTGCCCCGGTGCCGAAAATCGCCGAAAAGCTCCGCACCCTGTGCGACGTGGGCCTGGGCTATGTGAAGCTGGGCCAGTCCTCCACTACCCTGTCCGGCGGCGAGGCCCAGCGGGTGAAGCTGGCCACGGAGCTGTCCCGCCGGGCCACGGGCCGCACCTTCTATATCCTGGACGAGCCCACCACGGGCCTGCACTCCGATGACGTGAAAAAGCTGCTGGAGGTGCTGCAGCGGCTGGTGGACGCCGGGAACACGGTGCTGGTCATCGAGCACAACCTGGACGTGATCAAGTCCGCCGACTGGCTCATCGACCTGGGGCCGGAGGGCGGCTCCGGCGGCGGTACCCTGGTCTGCGCCGGAACGCCGGAAACCGTGGCCGCCTGCCCGGCGTCCTATACCGGCCAGTACCTGAAAAAATATTTGCACTAAACCAAGGGGCTGTCGAAAAACACGTTTCTGTCATTCCGAGGAGCGAAGCGACGTGGGAATCCGTTGATTTGCCGCCTGCGGGCGGCAAACTCTGCGAGACTTTTTCTGAAAAACAGGGGAGAGGGGCGCGCCCCCTCTCCCTTTGTTAATGCGCCTTTACGCATTGCACGTATTTTTAACGCCATATTTACGGCAAAAACACTTGAAAAATGTAAAATTGTTGTACTTTACCAAAAAGATTGTTATAATTTCGGCGAAACATTAATTGTAAACAGGACCGTACTCCTATACAATAGAAGCAGAGACAGCCCGGCCCCGCGCAGAGGCCCGGCCAGGACAGCGGGGGAGGGGACCCCTCCTCCGGACATATTAAAGGAGAGTGAGTCTGTGTTCAAGAAATTCACCAACGGCTGCGTTCGCGTGGTCAACCGATGGCTGCCGGATGCCTTCCTGTTTGCCATCATCCTGAGCATCATCGTTTTCATCGGCTCCATGTGCGCCACAAAGATGGGCCCGCTGCAGGTGCTCAACGCCTGGGGCGATTCCAAGGGCTTCTGGGGTCTGCTGAGCTTCTCCATGCAGATGGCCCTGGTGCTGGTGTTCGGCTCCGCCATGGCCGCCGCCAAGCCCTGCAAAAAGGCCCTGCGGGCCGCCGCCGGTCTGTGCCACAACAATATGCAGGCCATCGTGGTCACCACCTTCATCTCCACCATCTGCTGCTGGCTGAACTGGGGCTTCGGCCTGATCGCCGGTACGCTGCTGGCCAAGGAAGTGGTGCGCCGGGTCCCCACCGTGGACTATCCCCTGCTGATCGCCTCCGCCTATTCGGGCTTCGTGATCTGGCACGCGGGCCTGTCCGGCTCCATCCCCCTGGACCTGGTGGCGGGCAAGAAATTCGGCGAGGTTCTGTATCAGGCCCCCATCACCGACACGGTGTTTCACCCCATGAACCTGATCATGGTGGGCGTGATTCTGTTTGTCATGCCCCTTGTGAACTACGCCATGCATCCCGACAAGGCCCACACCGTGTGCATCGACCCCACCCTGTTGGAGGACGAGGCCGAGCGCACCTATGAGATCAAGACCCCCGCCGACAAGATGGAGCACTCCAAGATCCTGTGGGCCATCACCCTGGTGGGCGGCTTTGTGTACATCGTCTATTACTTCGTTCAGAACGGCTTTATCCTGGGCCTGAACATCGTGAACATGATCTTCCTGTTCCTGGGCATCCTGCTCCACGGCGACCTGCGCCGCTATGTGGACGCCATCTCCGACGCCGCCGGCGGCGCTGCCGGTGTGCTGCTGCAGTTCCCCTTCTATGCCGGTATCATGGGCATGATGGTGGCCGCCAATGCCGAGGGCGTGTCCCTGGCGGGCGTGATCTCCGAGTTCTTCGTGAACATCTCCAACAACGTCACCTTCCCCATGCTGTCCTTCCTGGCAGCCGGTGTGGTGAACTTCTTCGTTCCCTCCGGCGGCGGCCAGTGGGCCGTGCAGGGTCCCATCATGATGCCCGCCGGCGCGGCTATGGGCATCGAGAATGGCCGCACCGCCATGGCCATCGCCTGGGGCGACCAGTGGACCAACATGATCCAGCCCTTCTGGGCCCTGCCTGCCCTGGGTATCGCCAAGCTGTCCGCCCGGGACATCATGGGCTACCTGGTCATCGTCACCCTGTTTGTGGGCGTGGTGGCCTGCCTGGGCTTCCTGGCCTGGGCCGCCTGGTTCTGATCTGCTTTCCCGGACATTCCGAAATCCAAGGGGTGAGGGGACCTTCTCCTCGCCCCTTTGACCCGTCAGGCAGCTTGTCAAAAATCCCTTTTGGCAAGCTGCCTGATAATCTTTTACTACGGATTGACGAAATCCGCACATTGTGATATTATAAACACACACGACATAGGGCGGGCCTGGGTCCGCCCTATGCTCCGGGTACGGCTGTACCCCTTATGAATTAGGAAAGAAGGAACGACCATGTATCGCATCGTGACCAAAGAAGCGTTGAAACCCACCGTGATCCTGTATGAGATCGAGGCTCCTATGGTTGCCAGGAAGGCACAGCCCGGCCAGTTCATCATCCTGCGGGTGGATGAAAACGGCGAGCGCATCCCCATCACCATCCACGACTATGACCGCGAAAAGGGCACCGTTACCATCATTGTCCAGACCGTGGGCGCCACCACCGAGAAGCTCAGCCACAAGCAGCAGGGCGAGTATCTCCACGACTTCGTTGGCCCCCTGGGCAAGCCCACCGAAACCGAGGGCAAGAAGAAGGTCTGCGTCGTCGGCGGCGGCGTGGGCTGCGCCATCGCGTATCCCGTTCTGAAGAAGTTCCATGACTGCGGCGCAGAGGTCCACGCTGTGGTGGGCTTCAAGAGCAAGGACGTGGTCATTCTCGAGGACAAGTTCAAGGCCGTCTCCTCCGTGCTGAAGGTCTGCACCGACGACGGCTCCTATGGCCAGAAGGGCCTGGTCACCGAGGCCCTGAAGCAGCTGCTGGACGAGGGCAACCAGTATGACGAGATCTTCGCCATCGGCCCTATGGTGATGATGAAGTTCGTCTGTAAGACCACCGCCCCCTATGGCGTGCCCACCACCGTGTCCATGAGCCCCATCATGATCGACGGCACCGGCATGTGCGGCGGCTGCCGCCTGACCGTTGGCGGCGAGACCAAGTTTGCCTGCGTGGACGGCCCCGACTTCGACGGCCAGCAGGTGGACTGGGATCTGGCTGTCAAGCGCAACCAGATGTATCACGATTTCGAGGTGCGCAAGCACGAGGAAGTCTGCAATCTGTTCAAGCAGGAGGTAAAGTAACATGGCTGCCAAGATCAATATGCGTCTGGATAAGAATGAGATGCCCTCTCAGGACCCCAACGTCCGGAATAAGAACTTCCTGGAGGTGGCCCTGGGCTACACCGAGGAACAGGCCCTGGACGAGGCCGCCCGCTGCCTCCACTGCAAGAATCATCCCTGCGTGGACGGCTGTCCCGTGAACGTCCGCATTCCCGAGTTCATCGCCAAAATCGTGGAGCGGGATTACGAGGGCGCTTATCAGGTCATCCACCAGACCAGCTCCCTGCCCGCCGTGTGCGGCCGCGTCTGCCCCCAGGAGAGCCAGTGTGAGATGCACTGCGTCCGGGGCAAGAAGGGCGACCCCGTGGGCATCGGCCGTCTGGAGCGCTTTGTGGCCGACTGGCACAACGCCCACAGCACCGAGGCCCCCGAAAAGCCCCAGCCCAACGGCCACAAGGTGGCGGTGGTGGGTTCCGGCCCTGCGGGCCTGACCTGCGCCGGCGACCTGGCCAAGAAGGGGTATGAGGTCACTGTGTTCGAGGCCCTGCACCTGGCCGGCGGCGTGCTGGTTTACGGCATCCCCGAGTTCCGTCTGCCCAAGAGCATCGTCCAGAAGGAAGTGGACGGCCTGAAGGCCATGGGCGTGAAGGTGGAGACCAACACCGTGGTGGGCCGCACCATCACCATCGACGAGCTGATGGAGGAGAACGGCTTCGAGGCCGTGTTCGTGGGCTCCGGCGCGGGCCTGCCCATGTTCATGCACATCCCCGGCGAGAACCTGAAGGGCGTGTACTCCGCCAACGAGTTCCTGACCCGCATCAACCTGATGAAGGCCTATCGCCCGGATTCCGACACCCCCATCATGGACCTGAAGGACAAGAAGGTGGCCGTGGTAGGCGGCGGCAACGTGGCCATGGACGCCGCCCGCTGCTCCAAGCGCCTGGGCGCCGACGTGTATGTGGTGTATCGCCGGGGCATGGAGGAGCTGCCTGCCCGTCATGAGGAGGTGGAGCACGCCATCGAGGAGGGCGTGGTGTTCAAGACCCTGAACAACCCCGTTCAGATCAACGGCGATGAGCAGGACTGCGTCAAGTCCATGACCTGCATCGAGATGGAGCTGGGCGAGCCTGACGCTTCCGGCCGCCGCCGCCCCGTGGAGAAGAAGGGCAGCGAGTTCGAGCTTCCCGTGGACGCTGTGATCATGTCCCTGGGCACCACCCCCAACCCCCTCATTAAGTCCACCACCAAGGGCCTGGAGGTCAACAAGAAGGGCGGCATCATCGTCAACGAGGACGGCCTCACCTCCCGCCAGGGCGTGTACGCCGGCGGCGACGCCGTTACCGGTGCGGCCACCGTGATCCTGGCCATGGGCGCCGGCAAGCTGGGTGCCAAGTCCATCGACGAGTACCTGAGCAACAAGTAAATCTACGCCTTACATAACGAGAGCGGCGCTGCCTGGCAGCAGATCGG
>NZ_JAJEPW010000091.1:0-7989 GCF_020687045.1 Brotocaccenecus cirricatena | reverse complement strand
GCCGGTACCGGCCGCTTCTACGAGGCCATGGCCCGCAGCTTTGAGATGAGCCTGCCGGAGTTCTCCAACCTGTCCCTAACGGCCAGGAACGTAATCCCCATCACCGCCCAGTGCACGGTGTTCGCCGAGTCCGAGGTCATCACCCTGGTGGGCGAGGGCAAGCCCATGGACGAGATCGCCGCGGGCATCCAGATGGCCGTGGCCAAGCGCTGCTTCGTCATGGCCAAGAAGGCCGGCGCCACCGACGCCATCACCCTCACCGGCGGCTGCGCCAAGAACGCCGGTCTGAAGCAGGCCATCGAGCGGGTGCTGAAGCTGAAGGTCATCGACCTGAAGACCGACCCCCAGCTGATGGGCGCTCTGGGCGCCGCCGAGTACGCCCGCCAGAAGGGCATGGCCCGCTGAGGGAATTAGGCCCCATCTGCCGCAGGCGGCAGAGGAAAGGAGACAACTATGTGTAAGTTTTTGAAGGTATTGGGCAAGATCGCGGCCATTTTCTCCGCCATCATCGGCGTCCTGTTCGTGGTGTACTTCTGGAACCTGGACCAGAAGCTGCTGGGCTGGGCCTATGTGCAGGTGAACAAGATCTTTGACCGGAAGAAAGTGGACATCAAGTTCTGATGGAGCTGTATAATTCGATCATCCGCAAGGTGGAGGAGCTGACCGGCTCCTCCACCCCCCGGCGCTGCCCCTATGACCCCCAGGGGGCCTGGGAGGACACAGGCTCCTTTGAGCTGGTAATGCTGCGGGACGCCGCCTATGAGCTGGGCGGCAGCAGCAAGCCCGCCGTGAATTTCACCTGCGTCACCACCAGCGCCCAGCTGGTGGAGCAGGACGAAATTCTGGTTTTCGGCCCCGACCTCACGGAGCTCCGGGGCGACAGCGCCTATGCCCGCATCGCCCTGCTGCGGGTGGGGGACATCGAGTCCGACGACGAGGACGACACGGAGCAGGCCTTCCGGGCCATCCAGGACATGGACTTCGTGAAATACCATGTGTTCCCCAAGGGATACATGATCCGCACCTCCTCCGAGTCCAACCGGGAGCAGGTGCGCCTGAGCAGCGCCGCCCTAAAAAAGGGCATCAGCTTCCGGGCCGTGGGCAACGATTTCATCCGCCAGTATAAGCAGAATCCCAACATTCTGGCGGTGAAGCTGATTTTCATCACCGCCCCGGACGCGGACTATGCCGCTCTGGAGCAGGAAGCCAAAACGGTCCGGGATATCACCATGAGTCTCAGCAAGATCCTGGAGGGTATGCCCACCGACTGCGGCTCCTGCAACCTCAAGCCCATCTGCGACGAGGTGGAGGGTATGCGCGAGCTGCACTTCGGCAAGGAGAAGCACACAACGGAATAACGCCCTTTTAGGCCAAAGCGGGCATCCGGAGCGTGGATGCCCGCTTTTTCGCTGCATGGAACGTTCGGAATATTACTTGCAAATTCACGGAAGACTTGCTATAATGGGGTACAAGAGGACATCCCTCATTATTTAGAAGGAAGGAATTCGCTATGATCTATACCACCGAGGTACAGCATATGTGTCCCGTTGCCAAGGGCGCTTATCACGGTCCGGCTCCCATTCCCGAGGAGGGCAAGTGGGTCCAGGCCAAGGAGATTTCCGATATTTCCGGGTTTACCCACGGCATCGGCTGGTGCGCTCCCCAGCAGGGCGCCTGCAAGCTGACGCTGAACATCAAAAACGGCATCATTGAGGAGGCGCTGGTGGAGACCATCGGCTGCTCCGGCATGACCCACTCCGCCGCCATGGCCTCCGAGATTCTCATCGGCAAGACCATTCTGGAGGCTCTGAACACCGACCTGGTGTGCGACGCCATCAACACCGCCATGCGTGAGCTGTTCCTGCAGATCGTCTATGGCCGGTCCCAGTCCGCCTTCTCCGAGGGCGGTCTGTCCGTTGGCGCTTCCCTGGAGGACCTGGGCAAGGGTCTGCGCAGCCAGGTGGGCACCATGTTCGCCACCAAGGCCAAGGGCCCCCGCTATCTGGAGATGGCCGAGGGCTATGTCACCCGGGTGGCCCTGAACAAGGAGGACGAGATCGTGGGCTATGAGTTCATCAGCCTGGGCAAGATGATGGACTTCATCAAGAAGGGCGACGACGCCGCCACGGCTCTGGAAAAGGCCAAGGGGCACTATGGTCAGTTCGACAATGCCGCCAAGTATATTGACCCCCGGCAGGAATAAGAGGAGGACGGAAAAATGGCACTGTTTGAAAGCTACGAAAGAAGAATCGACAAAATCAATGGCGTCCTCGCTCAGTACGGCATCGGCTCCGTGGAGGAGTGCCGGGACATCTGCAAGGCCCGGGGCTTCGACCCCTATGAGATCGTCAAGGAAATTCAGCCCATCTGCTTTGAAAACGCCTGCTGGGCATACACCGTGGGCGCGGCCATCGCCCTGAAGTCCGGCGTCAAGACCGCCGCCGAGGCCGCCAAGATGATCGGCGTGGGCCTGCAGTCCTTCTGCATCGACGGCTCCGTGGCCGACGACCGCAAGGTGGGTCTGGGCCACGGCAACCTGGGCGCTATGCTCCTCAGCGACGAGAGCAAGTGCTTTGCCTTCCTGGCGGGTCACGAGTCCTTCGCCGCCGCCGAGGGCGCTATCGGCATCGTGAAGAACGCCAATAAGGCCCGCAAGCAGCCCCTGCGGGTGATCCTCAACGGCCTGGGCAAGGACGCTGCCCAGATCATCAGCCGCATCAACGGCTTCACCTATGTGCAGACCCAGTTCGACTACTACACCGGCAAGCTGAACATCGTCCGCGAGATCCGCTATTCCGAGGGCGAGCGGGCCGACGTCCGCTGCTACGGCGCCGACGACGTCCGGGAGGGCGTGGCCATCATGCACCACGAGGGCGTGGACGTGTCCATCACCGGCAACTCCACCAACCCCACCCGCTTCCAGCACCCTGTGGCCGGCACCTATAAGAAGGAATGCATCGAGCAGGGCAAGAAGTACTTCTCCGTGGCCTCCGGCGGCGGCACCGGCCGCACCCTGCACCCGGACAACATGGCCGCCGGTCCCGCCAGCTACGGCATGACCGACACCATGGGCCGTATGCACTCCGACGCCCAGTTCGCCGGTTCCTCCTCCGTGCCCGCCCACGTGGAAATGATGGGTTTTTTGGGCATGGGCAACAACCCCATGGTGGGCGCCACCGTGGCTGTGGCCGTTGCCGTGGAGCAGAGCCTGAAAAACTGAATCCTGTCATAGATAGCTGCAGCCCCCGCCCGGCGCAATGCCGGGCGGGGGCGATCTATATACCTGTCACATTTCCGGCTCCCGCAGGAACAGGTCCACCAGGAATTCATTGTGCTCCACATGGCAGGTGAAACTGCCGTCATACCTCCCGGCCAGCTCCCGGAGGATATGGTGCCCGATTCCCCGCTCCAGCTCCGGGATTCGCCGGTCATGGGAAACAGGTCCCACCGGAGCCGGGTTCTGCTCCCGGATGTGCAGATACTCCCGCTCCATACCAGCAGAGAGGGCGATTCGCTTCTCCCCGGCATTCCGGCAGGCCTCCGCCGCGTTGTCCAGCAGGTTGCCGAAGGCCACCACCATATCCGCGTTCCGGATGCCGCACTCCGCCGGGACAGCGACCTGGAACTCTACGTCAAAGCCCTGGGCCTTCAGATCCTCCGCCCGGGCATACAGGAAGGCGTCCACCACCGGATTTTCGCAGCTGCCCAGGTCGGACTTGTAGCGGCTGACCTGGGACACCTCCGCAAAGTAGTCCTGGGCCTGCGCATACTGCCCCTCCTTCAGCAGCAGATCCATGGTGTACAGATGATTGGCGATGTCGTGGCGGATCCGGCGGATGTTCTCATACTGGGCCGTGATGGCCGCATAGTGCTCCTTCTGGCGGTCGATCTGCTGGGCCAGCAGGTCGTTTTCCGCCTGCAGCTCCACCCGCTGGGCCATACCGCGAACCGCCGTGAACAGGGCGGCGTCCGCCGCCACGCAGGTAACCAGCCCCGCCAGCAGAATCCACATGCGGTTGGCGCTGAAATCCAGCCGGCACAGCATCATCCAGCCATACAGCAGCAGGCACTGGCTGACGGGAAACAGCAGGTACAGAGCCCACTCCCTTCCGGACAGGCGATATTTATAGCGGTTCATCAGCAGGGTGAACATCCACAGGAAAAACGCCGACGCCGACAGGAAGATGGCATAGGACGTCAGCTGCACCGGGATGGGCTGAAAGGTCAGCCCCTGGCGCAGCTGCTCCGGCGTCAGCAGAACGGCTGCCGATATCATATCCGCAGCCGACATGATCAGCACCGCCGCCACGCCGCAGAACAGACACCTGTACCATTTATCCCGGAACAGCACCATATCCACCAGCGGAAAGCTCACCAGTGCAATCATACCCCGTATCATCCCCGTCTCCGGAAACGGGATCGCCGGGAGCACAAACAGCAGATAGCCGACGGCGAAGCCCAGGACCATCACCGGCCAAGAAAAGCGCCGGGTCAGGATCCGGCAGCAGGAAACCGCCTGGATTAGGTAAAATATGGCATTTCCAAACAGCATCAGGAAGGTCAGACGCATCATATGGATCTCTCCCATTCATCTATATCAGCTTGTCAAAAAAGTCTTTTTCGACAAGCTGTGTGCGGTTTTCCAGAACTTAAAAAGTTCTGGAAAACCTGTGATTGCAAACGAAAGACACCCCTGATGGGTTTCTTTTGTAACGATCTTCCTTTCCGATGGCGGAAGATTTCCGGTTTTTTCGACAGTCTCATCTATATACAACCATTTTAGCCGAAAATTGGGCAAAAAGCAAGGAGGGAAGATGAAAATCTTCCCTCCTGACAAGGACACACGGTATTTTACTTGCCTGCTGCCACAGACTCAACGTGCTTGACCTCGCGGCCGTTATAGGTACCGCACTCCGGGCACATTCTGTGAGGCAGATGCAGCGCGCCGCACTTGGGGCATGCCACGAGACCGGGAGCCGCCAGCTTCCAGACGGAGCTGCGTCTCTTATTGCGTCTTTGCTTGGATACTTTTCCCTTAGGTACTGCCATGTTGACACCTCCTTGGTCTTAACTGCCTGAGCAGTAATGTATTTTCATATTCTCACTCGTCGTCCTGTGCAAGCAGCTGAGCCAGCTTGGCAAGTCTGGGATCGACCTGCTTCTTGCAGCGGCATGCCTCGCGGTTGAGGTTCACGCCGCAGCCTGGGCACAAGCCTTTGCAGTCCTCGGAGCAGAGGGTTTTCGTGTCCATATCGAGGATGAACGCGGTGCTGGCCAGATCCGCCAGATCCACCTCGTCGTGGTCCAGCAGAACAATGTCGTCATTCTCCTGATCCTGCTTCTCCTCCGCCAGAATGCAGGAGAAGGACGCAGTTTTGGGAGAGTCGAACTCCTCCATGCACCGGTCGCATACGCAGCGAAGCGTTGTACTGGCCTGAAGCTCACACAGCAGCACACCCGCCTGGTTATACACCCTGCCGTCCACAGCAACCGGGTGAACCACGGGTCTCTCCCCACCGAACTCCAAGTCGGACAAGTCCATCTCAAAATGGAAATCCTGGCTGGCGCCGGGGGTATGCAGAATCCGGTTCACATTCAGAATCATAGTACACCTCGCAATGACACGAGTAGTATTATACTGAATTTCACTCTCTTTGTCAAACATTTTCTCACAAATATTTTGACTTTTTTGAAAAACAAGGTAGAATAAGAGCAGACTGGAATTCTATCGGTAAGGGAGGCCCCTCTATGCGGGAGATCACCATCGGAAAAAACGACGCCGGGCAGCGGCTGGACCGCTTCGTGTCCAAGAGTCTGCCCCTGCTGCCCCCGGCGCTGCTGCAAAAATACATCCGCCTCAAGCGCATCAAGTGCAACGGAGCCCGGGCCCAGCGGGACCAGCGGCTCCAGGAGGGGGACATTCTGCAATTATACATCAACGACGAGTTCTTTGACAAGCCCCGGGAGGACAATCTTTTCCTGACCCTGTTCAAGCCCAGCCTGGACATCGTGTATGAGGACGAGAATCTGCTGCTGCTGAACAAGCGCCCCGGCCTGGTGGTCCACGCCGACGAGACGGAGAAGGTCAACACCCTCATCAACCACATCCAGGCGTATCTGTATCAGAAGCGGGAGTGGAACCCCCGGTGGGAGAACGCCTTCACCCCGGCCCTGTGCAACCGCATCGACCGCAACACCGGCGGCATCGTCATCGCCGCCAAAAACGCCGAGACCCTGCGCATCATCAATGAGAAGATCCGAGACCGGGAGATCGACAAGCGGTACCTGTGCGTCACCCTGGGCCGCCCCCGTCCCCCGGAGGGCGAGGTGTCCTGCTTCCTGCTGAAGGACGAGCAGAAAAAGCAGGTGTCTGTCTATCACCGGCCGGTGCCCGGCGGAAAAACCGCCGTCACCCGCTACCGGACCTTAGAAACCCGGGGGGAGCTGTCCCTGCTGGAGGTCCAGCTGCTGACGGGCCGCACCCACCAGATCCGGGCCACCATGGCCGACCTGGGCTGTCCCCTGCTGGGAGACGGCAAGTACGGTAACGGCGCCGCCAACCGCCGGTACGGCGAGACCCGGCAGGCTCTGTACTCCTATCGCCTGACCTTCGACTTCCCCACGGACGCCGGCCTGCTGGAATATCTCCGCGGCCGCAGCTTCCAGGTGGACCATGTCCCCTTCCGTGACAAGTATTTTGGCTGAGGCCCTGCATCAACCTCTGTCATATCTGCAAGAAGGACAGCTTTTGACCCAAATCCGGAAATTATGTGATTATGTAAACTGATTTGCCGGATTTCTCCCTGTGCACTTCCCTGTTTTGCGGTCTGGTAAAAAGCTGGTAAAATTGTCGAAAATGATTGCGCTGTACCGGTTTTTGCCTTTGTGGAAAACCCTGTGGAAAATGTGGATAACTCCTTGTAAAGCGTTTCCGGAACAAGCATTATGTAAACGGATAATTCTTTCACGATCCCGTCAGAAAAGTCACGAAAATTCCCCGTTTCGACAAAAGCTACGCATTTCTGGCTCACCGGTCAAGACCCTCAAACTGGCTTCCCGCAGCAAGGAATTGTTTCTCCTGAGGAAATTTTCTGCACCTGGGGCTTCATGATTACGCGCCGTATTCCCTGCCGGAGCACAAAATTTATGGTTGACGGGCAGGGCAAAACATGGTACAATACAGCTTGTGACTTCCCCTCGGAAGCACATGTGCTTGTGTGGCTCAGCTGGCAGAGCAGCTCACTCGTAATGAGCAGGTCGCCGGTTCGAATCCGGCCACAAGCTCCAAAAGTGACCGTATTCTTCTGAATACGGTCACTTTTATAACTTTTCAAAGAATTTGTAATGAATAAAAAGCGTCTTGACGTCCGCCGTATCCACCTCGGGATCACGCCCAAGGCTGACGCTAAGCAGAAGATTGAGGCCGCGCTGACGGATGAGATTGAGATGAAGCTCAATGAAGCGGATAAGGCCGCAGCCGCAGACAGCGTGCGCTACAAGGAGAACGAGGTTTTCAGCCGCCGCGACTTACGAAAGCAAATATAAACCCATACAGGCCAAAACGCAGTCCCGTCTGAAACGGGGCTGCGTTTTGCTGTCTGCACACAATGCGGCCTACGCCGCGCTGCTGGGCGCGAAGACGCACATGGACGGATAAAATGCAGCTTGTTGCTGCCCCAGGACAGGTCCGTCAGAGTGTCGCCCAGGTAGGCATAATTGTACGTCGTGCCGTTGACCGTCTTGGAAATGCGCTTGCCGTCGGCATTGTAGCCGTAGGCGATGCTGCTGCCGGTCTTGCTCATGGACGCCAGCTGGCGGCCGTGCTGCCAGCCGTAGGTCCATGTGCCGTCGGACAGAGGGTTGCCTATGGCGTCGTAGGTGATGGACTTCCCGTTATATGCTGTCAGCAGGTCCGGCCAATCAGCGTTGCCGTAGGTATAGGTGCTGCTTGCTGTCCGGACGTGGGGGGGGGGGGGGGGGGGGGGGGGG
>NZ_JAJEPW010000090.1:0-8195 GCF_020687045.1 Brotocaccenecus cirricatena | reverse complement strand
GATTGCTGTTCTAAATTCAGAATGGCGGTTCACAATCGTTGTAATGTAATAAAGCATTGCTGGATATAATTTCATTTGTTTTTTCTTTATTTGTGTAATATCCACTTTAACAGTCATGCTGTATGTGCAAGGTATATTCGTAAAGTAGTGTTCAAAATACTCTTTCCGCTTCCAACTGTTTCTATCAATTTTTTCAAATACCATTTTAGTACCCTCATAAATTTCGATTACTGATTTTATTATACTTAAAAACTATGAGCAATTCAACCACAGAAAGCGAGGTATCAACCATGTATTACACCCAAGGCCAAATAGACCGAGCCAACCAAGCCGACCTTGTTTCTTTCCTGCAATCACAGGGAGAGCAGCTTACCCGCGCCGGACAGGAATACCGTTGGAAACGGCACGACAGTTTGACCGTCTGGGGCAACAAGTGGTATCGCCACAGCCAGAGCAAGGGCGGTGGCCCCGTTGATTTTGTCATGGAGTTTTTCGGCAAGAGCTTTACCGAAGCCGTGGAACTTCTCACAGGCGAAAAAGGAGCCGCCCCGCCGCCGGACAGACCAAGCCCCGCGTCCTTTTCTGACTTCCGGCTACCACCCCGCAGCACCGACAACCGTATAGCGAGGAACTACCTCACAGCCGCCCGCCGCATTGATGAAGATGTGACGGGCTTTTTCTTTTCCACCGGGGATATTTACGAGGAAGCCGCCCACCATAACGCCGTATTCGTCGGCAGAGATGAAAGCGGCATACCGCGATACGCCCATCAGCGCGGCACAGCCGGGAGCTTCCGGCTTGATGTGAAAGGCAGCGACAAAGCCTTTAATTTCTGCTACCGTGGCGAGGGCGAAAGGCTTTTTGTCTTTGAAGCCCCCGTTGACCTGTTATCTTTCCTCTGCCTGTTCAAAAAAGGCTGGCAGAAGCAAAGCTATTTGTCACTGGGCGGTGTGGGAGAAAAAGCCCTCTTACGCTTTCTCTCTGACCGTCCAGACATTCAGACGGTTTACCTCTGCCTTGACAACGACAACGCCGGAAACGACGCTTGCAGCCGCCTTGCGGAGCTTGTGCCGGAGGGCTTGACCGTCCACCGCCTTGTGCCGCTCTACAAGGACTGGAACGAGGTATTGCAGCACCGGGCAGAAATCGCGGACGGGAAGTATTTGCGTGAAGCGGTCTACGGCTTGAAAGAGCCAACCCAGGAAGAAACCGTTGAGATTATCCGCATGAGCGAGGTTGACACACAGACCGTTGAATGGCTATGGGAGCCGTATATCCCCTTTGGGAAAGTAACTATTGTGCAAGGCAATCCCGGCGAGGGAAAGACCACCTTTGCCCTACGCCTTGCCGCCGCCTGCACCACCGGGGGAACGCTGCCGGGAATGAAGCCCTTGCCGCCATTCCAAGTGATTTACCAGACCGCAGAGGACGGTTTGGGAGATACCGTCAAGCCCCGCCTTATGGAAGCCGAAGCAGACCTTGACCGCGTTCTTGTGATTGATGAAGCCAAGCGGGAACTTACCCTGTCCGACGAGCGCATAGAAAAGGCAATCACGCAGAACGGGGCGCGGCTGATTATCCTTGACCCCATACAGGCGTATATGGGCGAAAAGACCGACATGAACCGGGCAAACGAAGTGCGCCCCATGTTCCGCCGCCTTGCCGATGTTGCCGAGCGTACCGGGTGCGCCGTTATCCTTATCGGACATCTCAACAAAGCTGCCGGAGGGCAGAGCGCATACCGGGGCTTAGGTTCTATCGACTTCCGCGCCGCCGCGCGGAGCGTGCTTTTAATCGGGCGCGTGAAGCGAGAGCCGAATGTGCGCGTTATCGTCCATGACAAATCTTCCCTTGCGCCGGAGGGCAAGCCCATAGCCTTTTGCCTTGACCCCGACACAGGTTTTGAGTGGATAGGCGAATATGATATAACCGCTGATGAACTGCTATCCGGCGCGGGCGGCAACACCGCCACAAAGACCGAGCAAGCGGAAAAACTGATTTTAGACTTACTGGCAGACGGGAAAGAGCTTGCCAGTGAGGACATTGTAAAAGCCGCAGCCGAAGCCGGAATATCCGAGAGGACGGTGCAGAACGCCAAGCGCGACATGGGCGGCATTTTAGGCGCAAGGCGTGTCGGCGGTCAATGGTACAACTTCATCAAGAGGAAGCGGCCACCCGAACCCGCAAGCTGAAAGTGCAAAACGCAGACCCTTTGCACTTTGCACTTTCGCACTTTCACTATACCGACCACCGCCCCATGTGCTGACCGCATGGGGCTTTATCTTTGAAAGGAGAGCCTATGAGCAACGAAACCAACACCCGCACCGCCACCCCTACCGCATCCCCTCTGACCGCACAAGGTACACAGCAGCCCGTTATGGTAAAGAGGATTGGAAAGACAACCTATCGTGTCAAGCTGCATTTCAGCGAAACGAGCAAGGAAACGATGACCGATAAGATTAAGCGGCTTATTTTGAATGATTGTGCAAAAGAGTTTGAACAAAGCGAAAAAATTTCTTAAACACCCTTGACAAAGCGTATCAGATCATATCCGCTGTGGTACATATGGACGAGAAAACGCCCCATATGCACCTTTGCTTTGTCCCGCTGACGGAGGATGGGCGGCTCAGCGCCAAGGAAATCGTAGGCAACAAGAAGAAGCTGACGCAGTGGCAGGACCGATTTTGGGAGCACATGGTCAAGAAATACCCAGACCTGGAGCGCGGCGAGAGCGCCAGCGAAACCGGACGTGACCACATCCCGCCGCGGCTTTTCAAGGAAGCTGTTCACCTGAACCGGCGGAAGGAGCAGATTATGGCAATTCTGAACGACACCAATCCGTTCAACAAGAAAACCAAGGCGGAAGAACTGGCAGCGCTGTTGGACAAGTACATCCCCGGCGCGGAGGCCATGCGGACAAAGCTCAGAAAGTACGACGCAGCTTACAGGGAGCTGACCGCCGAAAATGCGGCGCTGGAGAAGCAGTTGGGTGCTGCCTCCAAGGAGAGCGTCCGCAAAAAGCTGGAGATCAGCCAGAAGCTGGGCGAGCTGGAGGAACTGCATCGTATGGTGGATGCCCTGCCTCCGGAGATTTTGCAGGCGGCAAAGCGGGCGGCGGCGTATAAGGCGCAGGAAAGATGAGGAAAATAAAGATATAAAGGAGGCTGGTTTTATTTGGAGATGAACGTCAGAGACGATCACAAGCTTGTTGAAATCTGGCTGACGAATGCAGAAAAAATTGACCCCGTTCTGCGGGAGGGGCTGAAAGAGATTTACGCCAAATACAAGGCGAAGAAATACATGGTCGCCGTGTTCGAGTCCGGCAAGGGCGATCTTTACGAGAACACGCGGGATCTGCTGCTCTACAACCGGCGCCGCAGCGCCGAAAAGGCCGTGCAGCAGGAGAAAAAGCAGCGAGCCGTGGGCAGGGAGCGCTGAATGATGGGCGGAGGGGAAAAATCCCTTCCGCCTTTTTCTTTTTTGCCCTTGCAAAGCTCGAAAACATCCTGTACAATATTATCTGAAATAAGATATTTGTGAAAAGATATATGTGGCTGGCACTGGCCGTCAGAGAACCGGAGGGAAAAGCAAATGGAACATGAAATGATGGAGCACAGTGAAATTCTCCTTTACAGCGATGAAAATGGAAAAGAATTTGTAAACGTTGTATTTATGGACGAAACATTCTGGCTGACGCAGGTTGGCATGGCGGAATTGTTTGACTCCAGTAAGTCCAATGTCAGCGAGCATTTGTCACACATCTTCGAGGAGGAAGAACTGGACAAAGCATCCTGCATGAGAAAATTCGGAATTTCCGAATTTTCTACGAAGCCTACCAATTTTTATAACCTTGACGCCATCATCGCCGTGGGTTACCGCGTGAACTCCAAAAAGGCCACACGCTTTCGTCAGTGGGCAACGAAGACACTGAAAGAGTACATTCAGAAGGGCTTTGTGCTGAATGACGAGCTGATGAAGAATGGCCGTCCGTTCGGCAAGGATTACTTTGATGAGCTCTTAGAGCGCATCCGGGAAATCCGCGCCAGTGAACGCCGTGCGTATCAGAAGATTGCAGATGTTTTCGAGCAGTGCAGCTACGACTACGACAAAAACAGCGAAACCACGAAAGCGTTCTATGCCTTCGTGCAGAACAAGCTGCACTATGCCGTCACCGGCATGACGGCGGCAGAGCTGATTTCCGAGCGGGCAACGCTGGACAGCCCCACCATGGGCCTGACCACATGGAAGGGTGCACCGGACGGCAAAATTCTCAAAAGCGACACGCTGGTGGCAAAAAACTACCTGAACGAAAAGGAGCTGGCCCATCTGAATCGGCTGGTCACTATGTTTATCGACTACGCCGAGTTGATGGCGGAGGATGAGCAGCTTATGAGTATGCAGGATTGGCTGGACGAAACCGACCGCTTCCTCACCAATAACCGCCGCAAGGTGCTGGATAGCAAGGGACATATCTCCCGGGAGACGGCGGCAAAGAAGGTCGGCGCAATTTACGAGGAGTTCCGCAAAAAGCAGGACGCCGAATACATCTCTGAGTTTGACCGGGAGATGGCAAAATATCTGAAGGGTGGTGAGCCAGATTGATCGAAACATTTGACATTGCGGGCTATGCCCGCATTTCCGTGGACGATGAGCAGGAGCAGAAGAACATCTCCATCGAAAACCAGAAGGCCATCATCGAAGATTATGTAAAAACCCACTTTCCCGGCAGCACGCTGACGTTTTTTGAAGACCGCGACCGCTCCGGCTACACCTTCGACCAGCGCGAGGGCTATCAGGAGCTGCGCCGGGGGTTGATGCGGCACAAATATGACATCCTCATCATCAAGGACTTTTCCCGTTTCTCCCGCCGCAATTCGCGCGGCCTCGTGGAGCTGGAAGACCTGCGCGACGCGGGCGTGCGCATCGTCTCCATCGGCGACGGCATCGACTTTCCCAATGACGACGACTGGCTGAAAATCCAGTTCCAGTTCCTTGTGAACGAAATGCCCGTCACGGACACCTCCCGCAAGGTGCGCAGCGTGGTGAAGCGGCGGCAGAACGACGGCGAGTGGATCTGCGCCGCGCCCTACGGTTACATCGTCACCGAGGGGAAGCAGTTTGAGATCATCCCCACCGAGGCGGCCACCGTCCGGCAAATCTTCGACCTTTACAACAACGCCGGTTGGGGCTACAAAAAAATCGCCAACTATCTTACCGACGAGGGCGTTCCCACGCCGCGCATGTCCGAGCGGATGCGCAAGGAGGCGGCAGGCAAGAAGACGAAGCGCGACGCCAAGAACGCGTGGGCCATCGCCACGGTGCAGGGGATTCTCGACAACGATTTCTACATTGGCACGCTCCGTCAGGGCAAATATACCCGCGCCAAGATCAACGGCAAGGACATCAAACGCAACGACGACGAGCACATTGTCATCGAGAACCACCATCAGGCCATCATCGACTACCGCACCTTCGCCATCACCCGTGCCTTGCGGGAAAAGCGCAGCCGGAACAACTATCGCGGCGTGAAGGTCAACGACAACGTGTACTCAGGATTCCTGCAGTGCGGCGACTGCGGCAGTCCGCTGTTCGCCATGAGCCGCAGCGACCTGGCCCCCGCCTACACCTGCGGAACCTATCATCGCCGGGGGCTCAAGGGCTGCACCAGCCACCATATCCGGGTGGACAAGCTGGATGAGCTGCTGAAAAGCTATGTCCGCAAGCTGGCAGAAAACTCCGCCGAAATGCTGAAGCAGCTCAACGAGGAGCTGAAGCGGGAGAACGATCAGGTAGCGGAAACGGAGCAGTCTGCGGACAATCTCGCCGCGGTGCTGGACGATCTCACCGAAGAATTGAAGGTGACGAAGCGCCAGCGCATTCGGGAAATTATGAAAAAGCCCGAGCAGGAGGCATCCATCGAGGCGCTGTATGACGAGATGGAAGACGACCTGCAAAAAAAGATCGACGGCCTCAACCACCAGATCGACCTGCTCTCTGACAAGCGCAACACCATCATTCAGGTGAACCGCGTGGCCAAGACCGCCATCGACGTGTTCCATGACATTCTGGAAAAGGACAAGCTGGAGCGGAACGACCTGGAGCTGCTGATCGGCAAAATTCTCGTCTTTGAGGATCATTTAGAAATTAAGCTCAAAACCGACATCGACACGCTGCTGCGCTGCGGCACGCTGGAGGACGCCGCAAATTTTAAGCAAGGCACGAAAAATATCGAAAGCACGCTGATCCAGTCCTCAAAGGGCCACGAGGACAAGGTTTTCCGTGTCCGTGTTATCAGTGACGGTGACCCGTTGGAGATCTACACCTCCCGGGAGGGGGAGGTCATTTTCAAGAAGTATTCCCTGCTGGGGGGACTGGAGGACTTTGCGGCGCAGTTCTGCGACGCCCTCAACCGCACCAGCGGCTTCACCGCCGCCGTCACCGACCGGGACGCCGTGATCGCCATCACCGGCGCCGGAAAGCGGGAGCTGCTGGGCAAGTCCCTGTCCGAGGCTCTGTCCCGGGTCATGGAGGAGCGCCGCATCTACTGCTGCCAGGGCGCGGACCAGCCCCTGCCCGTCACCGACGGAAACGACCGCTACACCGCCGCCGTGGCCGCGCCCATTCTCTGCGAGGGGGACGTGCTGGGCCTGGTGCTGTTCCTGTCGGCGGAGGGCCAGGTCCCCGGCGAGGGGGAGTATAAGCTGGCCCAGACCGTGTCCGCCTTCCTGGGAAAGCACATGGAATCGTGAAAACAGACCGCCGGAGGCGCTGCCTCCGGCGGTGCTTTTTCAGGACTTTTCTCAGAAGGACACGGTCAGCAGCATCTTGAAGCGCTCCTGGCCATAGACCGCGTGGGGGATGTCCTTGGGCATAATCAGGGTCTGGCCCTCATGCAGCAGGAACTCCTGCCCGCCCACAGTGAAGCGGCCGGTGCCCTCCAGTACCGTCACCATGGCGTCGCCGCCGGCGGCGTGGGTGCTGATCTCCTCGCCCTTTTCAAATGCGAACAGGGTCATGCTCATCAGCTCATTCTGCACCAGGGTGCGGCTGATGATCTGACCGGCCTGATAGTCCACCTGTTCCCGCAGCTCCAGGGCGGTCTGCTTTTCGATATTCTTATACATGATACGCTCCTCCTTGTCCCGTAGTTTGCCGGGACGTCTCATTTTTTATACACGATCCGCTGGATAAGCCGGACCGTGTTGTTGCCGACGTTTTCATAGCAATAGGGCTGACTGCCGGGGAAGGACAGGCAGTCCCGGTTCTCCAGGCGATAGGTCTCGCCGCCGGTGGTGACCTCCGCCGTTCCGGACAGGGAGGTGACATACACCCAGGAGCCGGGGACCCGGTCCGGTCCCTCATAGCGGCCGCTGATGAACAGGTCCAGCTGGAGGGACTCGCTGCGGGACTCCGGATCAAAGGGGAACAGCCGGTAGGCGATGACCTTTCCGCCGCACAGCCGCTGTCCGGCCACGTCCACCGCCCGATACAGGGCCGTAGGCGGGTCGTCGTGGCAGGCGATCAGCTGCTCCAGGGGGACGTGCAGCCCCAGGGCCACCCGGCTGAGCACTGACACCGTGGGGTTGGCCAGGCCCCGCTCGATCTGGCCCCACATGCTCTTGGACACCCCGGACAGCTCCGCCGCCCGGTCGATGCTGAGCTTCTGCGCTTTTCGGATGCGGTGGATGTTCTCCGCCACCGCCTGCTGAATGTCCATGGGCATTCCCTCCAATATCTTGAGCATTTCCGCCACTATATTACCGGATTCGGCGGCATCTGTCAAGGTCGGAACCCGAAATCAAAACCTCCGGCTAAGCCTGAGGTCTGATCTGGCCCTGTAAGGGCCTATTACTGGCAAGTCCCTCAAAGAGCACCGAATTTTCTTCACGCACATTCTCTGCCCTACCGCCCGTAAACAGGCCATCACCGTCACAGTCAAGCTTTTGTTTGTCGTTGGTTTTATTACTTGTCATGAATTAGTCTCCTTGTTTTTGTAAGTCTTGGCCGGCAAACCTTTTTCTTACTTTAACTCGGAGACTTTTTCTTGTCTACTCTTCCCCTCGCCATAGGCCTTCTGTTTCTCTCGGCAGAGCCGGGGGTTGACTTTATGAACCAAGCAAAAAAAGCGGACATCCGAAGATGTCCGCTTGTGTTGGCGCTACCTATTTTTCCGGGCCGTCTCCAGCCAAGTATCG